>CAYVPM010000568.1:0-3549 GCA_964453475.1 uncultured Saprospiraceae bacterium
AGCGGTGCTCAGGCCGCCATTGATGAGCCTGGCGACGATCTTCAGCTGTTCTGCCAGTGCGTTCTGCCCGGCGGCGGGTACAGGCTTGTCAGGTTCTGCCCGATGGTGGCCGCTTCCTTGATCACGTCGAAATACACTTTTGTATTCTGCATCACGGTGCGGATGTAGGTAAGCTCGTCCCCGTAGGGCGAGTTGGGCGCAGGTTCGACGAAATCGTTGATCAGGTTGTATACTTCATCCGGATTGCCTACAGAAATGCCCATAGGGAAACCGCTGCCCATAAATGATACGGGCGCGATGTTGCCGATATTGATGGCCAATGGGTCGGGGGCATTCGAATTTGGATAACCTGTGGGATAACCAGGGTAATCATAATCCAGCATCCGGCCAAGCCAGCCAGAGCTCAGACTTTCGTCACTGTCGGCGCCGGTCATCCAGATGTCCATGGAGCGGAAGTGGGAATAATCCTGGTTGGGATAACCAACGGTTTGCACCATAGACACCATGCCGTTGTCGAACATTTGCCGCACTTCCGACATGGCGGGGTGAAGCCCGGTGCCGGAAACGCCCGACAGCGGCAGCACCTGGTTTTCCGGTATCAGTACCCTGGGGCGGTGCAGGGAAAGTTTGCTGTACTGATCGGTAGGTATCAAGGTGTTGATGCCGTCGTTGCCGCCATTCAATTCGATAAACACCATGATTTTATCGCTGGCGCCGCCTGCTGCGCCAAGGCGTGCAAGCATAGAGTTATTTGCCAAAGGGTTGATAGAGAACCCGTTGTATGCGAACGGCGCAATGGCAGTTGCCAGACCAGCCGTGCGAAGGAATTTTCTTCTTTTCATTGTTGAAAGTTGAATTTGTAGCCCGTTTTTCACGGGCAAGGGTTGTGGTCAAGACGTTTGTTTCAAGTTTGTACTAGGCCAGTTGGAATTCTGGCAATCGGGTCAAGTACAAGTGAAAGGTCAGGAGCCTTGATCTTACGACCTCTGCGGCCATCGCATCGTTCGGGTTGTTGATATGGGCCGTCCAGGCAGCAGTCCAATAAAAATCGCTGGGTAGCCCGGAGAGCAGCAGAGATTTCAACAAGAATTTTTTGGTAGCGGAAAGGGGTTGGGGCAACAGCAGTTTGGTGATGTCCTCCACCAGTGCCACCGGGTCGCCAGGGTTGCTGAATTGTTTGGCGAACGCGAGGAGGTCAATTTTTAACTCATCATTGGTGGTGCTGATCATAAAGGCCGTCAGAATATCGGTGAACAGGTTGCGGTTGCGCAAGGTGTCGCCGTTGATCCATATCCGGTAGAACTGCGGTTTCTGGCGGAAAGCTTGCCATCCTGCCACATTGGGCGGGTCGCCGGGTATCATGCTCATGTCGGCCAAATAGCGGGTGAGGTAGAAGCGCATCACAAAGCCGTCCCAGGGGGTGGTAGCAGGGATGTTCAAATTGAAGCTGCGCATGGCGCCAATGGAGATGTCGACCGGGGTTTTGATGAAACAACCCGTCTGTGCGGCTTCGAAGAAGTGCTCGCTTTTCAGCAGCGCTTCCATGACGGGTTTTATTTCGTAATTATTGTTGCGGAAAATAGCAGCGAGGGGCTGGATCACGTTTTGCTCTGTTTCTGGCGTGATGTCGTAGTACACAAACCAGCGGTAAATTTTCCGGCAAACAAATTCAGCAACTTCAGGGCGCTCGAAGATCATGTTCAGCATGGCGTCCAATTCTGCTGCTCCGTTCACACTGCCCTGAATGACGGTATTGTTGTAAAATGCAGAGAATTGCTTGTCGCCAAAATCATGGTCGATCGGGAAATGATAAGTGCTGTTGTCCGTAAGTGCAATGCGCCATCCTGTAAGCACCCTGGCCGCTGCGACTACGTCATCTTCCGAATATTGTTGGGCGCCGTCTTTCCCTACCGTGAAAAGCTCCTGAAGCTCCCGGGCATAGTTTTCGTCGGGTGCGCCTTTGGTGTTCAAGTACCCGTTGAGGTAGATAAGCATCATGCCTTCCAGCGTGACTTGTTTGGTCAATTCCTTGAAATTCCCAAGTGCGTTGGCGCGCAGCGTCCGGTTGTACTCATATACCGACCGGCCCCAAAGCACTGCTTCGGTTTGGGTGGCAAAATGGTTGCTCCAGAAAAGCGTCATGCGCTCCAAAATACTGGTATTCTGGTTCAGCATGAGCTCATACCACCAGCCACGCCAGCTTTCAATCCGGTACGCCTCTGCCTCCACATCGAAATTCTGGATGTCCAGCAAAGCTGTTGTCCAGGTTTGCCCCAGCGGTATATTCGGGTCGGTGTAATCGGGATTGTTGTAGTTGTTTACCGGTGGTGCAGGCGCGTTTGCGGGTACCGTCAGCACCTTGTTGACGGCGCTGTTCATGTTCATTAGGAGCAGCGCGTCAATTTCAGATTTTTTCAGGCCAAAGCCGGTGCGGCGCAGCAGGTGGGCTGCCTGGGCATAGCCCCAGGGGCCGTTGTAAGGGTTGAGGCCCCCCAACAAGGTAATCTTTTCGGATGGCGGCGGCACATCCGGCAGCAATTGGGCAGAAAAGGGGAAGAGGGGATTGGCCCCGCCCAACAGGTTTTTTATTTTGGGCAAGGAGCGGGCCTCCGCAGTTTTGCCGCGCAAAAACGCGCGGCGATCCATGGTGGAAACAGGCATGAGGAAATTGATTTAGTGAACGGATGCGGTGAGGACGAGTAAGAACAAAACAAAGTTACAGTTTGCTCGCTGATTTAACGTAAATATTGAGCTTAGTCAGGCCGGTTTGAAACGTCGTTTGGCCCGAATAGATTTTCAACATTTTACCTTGAGGCTCAAAGTAAAGTTATCCAGACATCGTGTTTTATGCTGCGAACACCTGGTTATTCAGGGCAGCTTCGAAGAGTATTCGCACAGATTTTACGCAGAAAAAAAACACAGATTTTACGCAGAAACATCTCGGTTGAATTTGTGTAACCGTATTTGCGTAAAATCTGTGCGAAATGAAAATCAACCTGAATACAAGGCGAAACTAGGTATCGCGGCCTGATTTATGGACAGTTTATTCTGACTACAAACCAGCCGCCCGCTTGATAATGTGCCAGGATTTACCGGCTAAAACTTAAACCCTAAGGTCAACAATATGTCATTCGTGACATTTTCCGTCGTGGCCACAGGCGCATTATTGTATGGCGAAACCGCGCCATTGCCCATATAGCGCCGCCAGCCCAAATCCAGGTAAAAAGATTCGCCCCGCACACCGGCGCCGGCAGTGAATGCTGTATTAAAACCAGTTTCCCCTGCTTGCGGCTTGCCCAATAAATTCAGGCCCCCGCGCAAACGGAACTGCTTCAACACCAATTCTCCTCCAAAGCGCAAATTGATGGCTTGCTGGTAGGCCCGCTGAATGTCTTGATTGGCGGCGCGCTCGGCCACCTCATTCTCCTGGCTGGGCGCATTGCCGCTGAAATTGTAGCGGTTGTTGGTATAATCCACAATCTCCACATCAGCGCTGAGAAAGCCCATTTTTTTGATGACGGCAGAAGCGCTGGCAGATGCCCGCCAGGG
>CAYVPM010000569.1:0-3539 GCA_964453475.1 uncultured Saprospiraceae bacterium
CAGCGCGACGCCGGTGCGGTCGAAGACGCTGCCCACCAGCACGAACATCGGGATAACCCCTCGGCAGGGCCCTGCAAGGCCAACAATTGTGGATAACCGGCATCCGCGCCGAACAGTCGCCCAACCGCCTCGACATGCGCCAACTGGAATGGGACGCCGCCCACCAACTGGTAAAATTCCACCCGCTTTTCGATTGGAGCTTCGACCAGGTTCGGGCCTATGTTCAACAGCACAACATTCCCTACAACAGCCTGCACGACAAAGGCTTCGTCAGCATCGGCTGCGCCCCCTGCACCCGCGCCATACGCCCGGGCGAGGACTTTCGCGCCGGCCGCTGGTGGTGGGAAGATGCTTCCAAAAAGGAATGCGGCCTGCACGATCTGAAGCAAAACCCAATACCAGCACAACAACCATGACACTTAACATTTCACCGGAATTGCATCCCGGTTCATAACCCACAGTACATGTCCCGTCGTTTCGATTATCTCGACCATCTTGAAGCCCAGGCCATCCACATCATGCGAGAGGTTGCCGGGCAGTTTGAAAGGCCCGCCCTGCTCTTTTCCGGAGGTAAGGACTCCATTACGCTCGTGCGCCTGGCAGAAAAAGCCTTTCGGCCTGGCAAGTTCCCCTTCCCGCTGGTACACATCGACACGGGGCACAACTTCGCCGAAGTGATTGCCTACCGCGACCGCCTGGCCAGCAACCTGGGCGAAAAACTCATCGTCAGGCGCGTGGAAGACACCATCAAACGCCAGGGCCTGAAAGATGGCAGCGGCAAATACCCCAGTCGCAACGCCTTGCAAACCAACACTTTGTTGGAAGTCATCGAAGAATTTCAATTTGATGCCTGTATCGGGGGCGCCCGGCGCGACGAGGAAAAAGCCCGCGCCAAAGAACGGATTTTCAGCATCCGCGACGAATTCGGCGCCTGGAACCCCAAACGACAGCGCCCCGAGCTATGGGACATTTACAACGGCGCCATCCGCCCCGGTGAAAATGTGCGGGTGTTCCCCATCTCCAACTGGACGGAACTGGACGTATGGAACTACATCCGCCGGGAAAAAATCGAGTTGCCCGCAATCTACTTTTCTCATTCGCGGCACTGCGTCGTTACCCCTTCCGGCCAACTGCTGGCCATCACCGAACATATAAGCCTCGACCCTGATGACGTGACGGGAATCCACGATGTGCGCTTCCGCACAGTCGGGGATGCAACCTGTACCGCCGCCGTGGAAAGCCCCGCCAAATCCGTAGACGACATCATTCAGGAAATTATCGCCTCCAAGATCAGCGAACGGGGCGCCACCCGCCTCGACGACCGCATTTCGGAAGCGGCAATGGAAGACAGAAAAAAGAACGGATATTTTTGAGCGATGAGAGATGAGATATGAGAGGGCACATCATCTCGAAATTCCAGCATTGGTTTCCAGCATTTTTGCCCTACCTGTTGACTTTGTGCTCTAGTGCTGAAAAGCAAATCCCAAGCAAATTTCCCAACGCTGTGCCCTCTCATCTCTCATCTCTCATCTCTCATCTCTCATCTCTCATCTCTAACCTCTCATTTCTCAAAGTAAAATGAAGATTTTAAAATTTATAACCGCAGGCAGTGTTGACGATGGCAAAAGCACCTTGATCGGGCGATTGCTGTTCGATTCGAAAGCCGTTTCGCACGATATTTTGCACGCCATAGAGCGCCAGAGCCGCAACAAGCCCGATGGCGAGCTCGACCTTGCCCTGCTCACCGATGGCCTCCGCGCGGAGCGGGAACAAGGCATCACCATCGACGTGGCCTACAAATATTTCCATACTCCGCAACGGAAATTCATCATCGCCGACGCGCCCGGGCACGTGCAGTATACCCGCAACATGGTGACGGGCGCTTCCAATGCCGATCTAGTCATCATCCTGATCGATGCCCGGCAAGGCGTGGTAGAGCAAACCCACCGGCACAGCCTGATCGCGTCGTTGATGGGCATTCCGCACCTGGTAGCGGCCATCAACAAAATGGATTTGGTGGGTTACGACGAGCAGCGGTTCTATCAAATAGCAGCGGATTACAAAAAACTGGCTGAAAAACTGGGCATCAGCGAAGTGACCTTTATTCCGATCAGCGCATTGGCGGGCGACAATGTCGTGGCCCATTCCGAAAAAATGCCCTGGTACAAAGGCAAAGCCTTGCTCGAACACCTGGAAACCGTGGAAGTAGAAGAAGCGGCGGCTGAAGTCGGCGCCCGGTTTCAGGTGCAATACGTGATACGCCCGCGCATGGAGGCACTGCACGACTACCGCGGCTATGCCGGCAGTTTACGCAGTGGCGCCCTCCGGCGCGGCGACCGCGTTCGCGTGCTCCCCTCCGGCATTGAAAGCGAGATTCAGGCCATTGAAGTGCATCAAACTGAAGTGGAAGAAGCCTTTGCGCCTCAGCCCATCGTGTTGCACCTCAAGGACGATATCGATATCTCGCGCGGCGATTCCATCGTGTTGGCTGAAGACACACAACCCTTTGTAAGTCAGGATATTGAAGTAGATGTTTGCTGGATGAGCGAGCGCCCCTTAAAAACAGGCGACCGCTACCTGATACGCCACGGCGCAGCGACCACCAAGGCTTTTGTCAAAGAAATTTTGCACTGCACCGATGTGCACAGTTTTGAAAAAGCGCCCGCCGAATCCCTGCAACTCAACGACATCGCCCGCATACGCCTGCGCAGCGCGCAAGCCCTGGTATTCGATGCCTACCGGAAAAACCGCAACAGCGGCAGCCTCATACTGGTCAATGACAACACTTTCGATACCGTGGCTGCCGGGATGATGCTTCCCATCCCTGAAACACAAGAATTAAACACTGAATTCGCCATCTAAACACTGCAACCTATGTCACATTTACCGGAACACCTGCCTTTCAAACCCAGCAATACAGGGGCTGAACCGAACAACGCTTTCCCGGCCCCGATGATCCCGCGCCTCACCGTAGTAGGCGCCGGCCCCGGCGACCCCGAGCTCATCACCCTCAAAGCCGTCAAAGCCCTGCAAAGCGCCGATGTGGTGCTGTACGATGCCCTGGCAAATGAAGCACTCCTGCAACACACGCGGCCTACAACCTCCCTGGTCTACGTGGGCAAGCGCAAGGGTGCAAAAGCTTATACACAGGAAGAAATCAATGAGCGGATCGTGGCATACGCCCATTGCTGCGGCCATGTCGTGCGCTTGAAAGGTGGCGACCCTTTCTTTTTCGGGCAGGGGCTCGAAGAAATGCAGTTTGCACAGGAACACGGGCTTCAAACGGACTTTGTGCCAGGGATTTCCAGCGCGCTGCTGCTGCCACCGGCATCCCTGTGACCCTGCCTGGCGCCAGCCGCAGGTTTTGGGCATTGGGTTTCGCGCGCCTGAAGACGCTCGTCCAGACCGCGTGAACGCGGTGCTACCTTTGCTTCGTTGAATTAAAACATTAGTCATCCCGAATTTTTAACGCTTATCGTCCCAGCGGGACGGAATCTTGGTAGAAATGTTAATTTCGTGTACCTGCGTGCCGTAGGTAC
>CAYVPM010000570.1:0-3531 GCA_964453475.1 uncultured Saprospiraceae bacterium
TTGGTGATGGCAGCCCTGAAGTCACGCTTATGGATGAGCAAATTATTGAGCATACGTATCCGGTTAATTCTTCTGGCGTAAACTTGACCTACCAGATAAAAGCAAGATGGACAAACCCTCCAAGCGATGGGGGCAACAACAACTACAGCACAACGAAGGAATCTCCCTTTGTAATTAAAGCCACCACCTCGGTAAATGGAGCAGGGTACACACCACCTGATGAAGTTTGGGAAATTAGTACCAATGCTGCGTATCCGCCTCCCGTGCAAGGCGCGTTTCCATCTGGAAGTTCTTTTAATGGCAGTGCTGTTGGTGGAGCGCATGCCTACATCAAGTATGCCCCAGCCCATAACGGCAAGATGCTCAAACCTTTGATTTTTGTAGATGGGCTTGACTTTGGCACAAAAACATATACCCATGAAGGCCAGATAATACGCCAAGGCAGTACTGGGTGGGACATTTTTGTACTCGGAAATGATGCATCAGAGCCAAATGATAATGAGGCTTTGCCTTCCGAATTCAGGCACTACCCTGCTGCGCTGAATACTTTTTTGTCAGAGAACAACAACTATGATATTGTTTTTCTGGATTTTGGAGGAGGCACTGACTGGATACAAAAAAATGGGCTGCTGCTTGTTGAACTTATTAGGCGAGTCAACGAACGCAAAGCCACTTATGCTGTTAACGGAGAAACTGTTTGTGACAACGCAGTGATTGGGGCCAGCATGGGAGGCCAAGTAGCCAAATGGGCGCTTTCTTACATGGAAGCGGTTGCTGCACTTTGGCAGCCGGAGTTGGGCGCCTATTCAAGCAATTGCCAACAGTACATCAACGTGGCCAAAGCATTCATAGACGGCAATGATGCCAACAACTTGCCGCGCTCCGGTTCAGAATTAAAACAACCGCAGGCTTCGGGCAACTTGCTTATTGCTCCCAATCCGGCAAACAGCACTGCTATTATCCACCTTGTAAGCGGAGAACACTTGCTGAATATATGGGATGCTCAAGGCCGTCTGATGCTGCAAACAACTGCCATTGGCAATTTCCACTTGGAAACAGCAACCTGGGCGCCCGGCATATACCTGGTTAGTGCAACCTCGAACACTGGAGCGTACAGCACAGGCAAACTGGTTTTGAATAAGTAAATGTTACAATGTGAGTTCAGCTAGTGCTTTATGAGCGCAATTGCGCTGAAGGGGCTTTCTGGTCATTCAAGAATGCTGGTCAGCCCCTTCAGGCATTGCATACCTAGATAAAAAGATTGTACTTATTCCTAAAATTCATAACTATAACGAACCATTTTATAAGTTTTCTGCTGACAATCTGCCTTCCCTTTCTTGCAAATGCTTAAGAAAGGCGGCCTTTCAAGCTCTGGCTGGGCAGCACGGATTCTCTAAAAATAAGCACTGAGCACCTTTATTCCATGACATACAGCTCTTTGACATTATTTCTGTGCCTGGGGGGGGCTTGTCGGGTGAGCATGTAGTGGACAGCACAAAAAAGAACCTCCCGTGTATGCGGCGCGTTCAGGCGCTCGGTTATACACAGGAGGTTCGATTTCAGTCTTCCCAAATCCGGGATATTACCGCATAGAATGCAGCTTTGGCCTATATTTTGGTAATCTTCAAGGCTTTCGAAGAGCCGTCTGCAAAGCGGATGCGGGCGAAATACATGCCGGAAGGCAGATTGCCAAACGGCAGTTCAATCACTTCCATTCTGCCTTGTTTAATGGTCTCAGTGTGCAACACATCACCTTTCGTAGAGGTGATGGTGACGGTGACATCGCCATCGAAGGGCAGCAAATTCATGATTGTAAGGTCTTTGGCTACCGGGTTTGGCGTGATGCGCACCGATTCGTCGGACGCAAACGCGATCTCGATCTCCCGCTGTTCGCTGTAGGCAATCTGGCCACTGGCAGTTGCGCGTTTGATGCGGTAGAAATTTTTACCATTTGCCGGTGTCATGTGCATGTAGCTGTAATTGTTCTCCTGCAATGGGTCCTGCTTGCCGATCAGGTTTTCCAGGTTCGTCCATTGTTGCATATTGGTCGAGTGCTGAACGGTGTACATGTATTCTGTAGCTTCCGGGTAAGTGGCCCAGCTAACTTCCACAGCGCTTGGCCCATGTTGGGAAACAAGGAAGATGGAGGTGAACCCGGCGCAACCGGATGTGCCGGCGGGAAGCACGGTGATCTGTACATAATTTGATTCCAGCCAGTCATGGCAGCCTACACGGCGGGCGCAGCGCATGAATCGGGTCGTTTCAAACAGCGGACCAGGTTGGTAGTTCGGGCTGTTGGAATTGGGTATGGCGATCCAGTTTGGTGGTGCGCCACCAATAGAAATGAACTGCAGCCACATATATTCCAAGGTGCCGCTGCCACCGAAAGGAAGCAGCGTGTTGTTGATTTGTGCCGGGGTTTGACCCTCGCATATTGTTTGGTTGCAGCATATAGAGCCACCATTGATAAGTGGCACACAGATGGTATGGATACCTGCATCAAAACACAGGTTTTCACCTTGGCCGGCTACGATGGTAAAGGCATCCGTTTTGCCGTTCTGCTTCACATCGCTGTCTTTGCAATCGTTCGGGACAGCATCTTTGCCGGTCCACTGGTATCCTGCAGGAATTCCGCTGAACATCAACACATAAGAACCAGGTGTGACGCAGTCAAAGAAATAATATCCAGCAGCATTGGTCGTAGTCGTGGCGACTGTAACATCATCCGGGGTGCCAAAAATGCCATCAGGGCCAGCTCTCATCAACTTGACGGTGACATTGGGCACGCCATTGGTTTCGCCAAGAGCCTGGAACCCGTCCTGGTCATTGTCATACCAAACATAATCGCCGATTTTGATGCCGTTGTTGGTAGAGCCGATGGTAACGGAAGCTGTTGCAGTACAGCCAGCGGCATCTGTTACCGTAACGGTATGCACGCCCGCGTTGAGGTTCAGGGCTGTAGCAGTAGTTTCGCCACTGGTCCACAAATACGTGAATGGCGCTGTTCCGCCAGAAACGCTGGCTGTCGCGCTGCCTGGGGTAGAGCAATTCGCATTGCTGGAGGCTGTTATGACAACCATCGGGGCCAAAGATGCCGCAATGCTCACCATAGCTGTAGCGGTACACCCGGCAGCGTCTGTTATCGTAACGGTATAAGTGCCTGGGGCGAGACCTGCCGCTGTTGGGCCATCTGTATCAGGGTTTTGCGGGCCGTTGTTCGACCAGTCGTAGGTGTAAGGCGCTGTGCCGCCAACAGGGCCTGCAGTAGCAGATCCTGTATTGCCGCCACAGCTTGACGGGCTGGTTCCGGAAATAACCGCCGTAGGCGCGCCCGGTTGCGTAATGGTTGCAGAACCGATAGAAGCGCAGCCATTGGCATCTGTTACGGTTACTTGATGGGTGCCTGGTGGCAGGTTTGTCGCTGTTTTTGTGTTTTGGCTGTTAAAGCTCCACAGGTAGGTATAAGGTGCGACGCCACCAGTTGCATTCGCCATCGCGCTACCGCCCGCCACACAAGTAGCATTGGATACC
>CAYVPM010000571.1:0-3531 GCA_964453475.1 uncultured Saprospiraceae bacterium
ATTGGTGATTGGTAATTGGTGATTGGTGATTGGTAATTGGTGATTGGTGATTGGTGCACAGCATTTGGTCTTTGGTTTGTATTTGTTTTTTCAGCGCTTTTCCCAAGCTATTTTTCCATGTGGATTTAAGTAGAAATAGGATTAAACCTGTGATTAGAAAGCATGAAAGAGCTGTGCGTGCTGAAAAACCCATTTAAGAAAAAGTTCAATGTTGTGCACCAATCACTAATCACTAATCACCAGTCACTAATCACCAGTCAGCAGGAATTCATCGCGTAAAAGATTTCCTGTTTATCATCAAAAGGGTGCTTTACCCCTTGAATGTCCTGGTATTTTTCGTGCCCTTTCCCGGCGATTAAAATCACGTCGTTTGCATTGGCCAGCCGTTCTGCGGTTTTAATGGCTTGTTTGCGGTCCTGGATGGTCAAGGTTTTTTTCAGGTCTGCTGCGTTGAGCCCTGCTTCCATGTCTTTCAGGATTTCAGCAGGATCTTCGGTCCGTGGGTTGTCGCTGGTCAGTATCAATTGATCGCTGAGCCTGGCGCAAACTTGCGCCATGATCGGGCGCTTTGTTTTGTCGCGGTCGCCGCCGGCACCGGTTACGGTGATGATGCGCGACGATTTTTTCTTCAATTTGGCGATGGTCTCCAGCACTTTTTCCAATGCATCGGGAGTATGGGCGTAGTCCACAATACCGATGCAGCCGGGTTTTGAAGGGTGGTTGATGTATTCGAACCGGCCTTCTGCGCCTTGCAGGTCGCTGAGGGCTGTCAGGGTTCTCATTTTATCTTCTCCCAACAAGGCAGCCACCGCGTAGGCAGCGCTGAGGTTGTAGGCATTGAACTCCCCGATCATCCGGGCATGGATGGCGGTTCCGTCCAATTCCAGGTGCAGGCCATTGAGGCTGTTTTCAATGATCTTGGCTTTAAAATCTGCGACTTTTTTCAAGCCATAAGTTGATTTTTTCGCTTTGGTATTCTGCAGCATAACCGAACCGTTGCGGTCGTCAGTGTTCGTGAGTGCAAAAGCGGTATTGGGCAAATCGTCAAAGAACTTTTTCTTGGCATCGCGGTAGGCTGCGAAGGTTTCATGGTAGTCGAGGTGGTCGTGGGTGAGGTTGGTAAAAACCCCGCCGGCAAAGCTGGCGCCCGCGATCCTGCGCTGGTGTACGGCATGGCTGCTCACCTCCATGAACACGTGGGAGCAGGCAGCATCGGCCATTTCCCGAAGCAAGCTGTGCACGCGAACGGCATCTGGCGTGGTGTGTGTACTTGCGCTTATGGTCTCCCCTACCCTGTTTTCCACCGTTCCGATCAACCCGCATTTGTAGCCCAGGCGGGTAAAAAGCTGCCACAACAAAGTAGCAGTGGTTGTTTTGCCGTTGGTGCCGGTAATGCCGATGAGCTTTATCGCTTCAGACGGGTTACCGTAAAAATTGGAAGCCATCTGCCCCAGTGCCGCGGCACTGTCGGCCACCAGCACTGTTGGCGTCTGGCTATTGGCTCTCAGCTCCTCACACACGATGGCTGCCGCGCCGTTTTCAATCGCTTTGTCAATGAACATGTGACCATCAGCAGCAACTCCCCGAACTGCCACAAAAACATCCCCCGGCTGCACCGCACGCGAGTCGAAGCGTATTTGCCCAACTTCCTGATCGGTGTTGCCTTTGGTATCCAGGACCTGGACGTTTTTGAGTAAGTGCTTGAGCGTCATGGCTTTTTTGGTTATTCGAGGATTAAAACACAGGTTTGTCCGCTTGCCCTCGTGCCGACGGCCAGGCTTTGTTGCCGCACTTTTCCATAACCGCGCACTTTCACCCGGCAGCCCCTGTTTTCAAGCAAGTAAATGGCGTCTTTCAAGCCCATCCCGACAACCGAAGGGATGGTTTTATCGGCCACTACCCTGCTTTTTAGCAAAAGAGAATCTCCTCTTTCGGCCACAATCACCGACCATCCGTTGTCCTTTTCTTTAGCTTCGTTGTCATTGTAGTATTCCAATCCAAGCCAGCGGAGGCTCTTCTTCATATCCAGTTGGGCGCCCGCGTCAAAAGTTGGCATTTTGGCCGTAATCAGTTTTGGCGCTTTTTGGGCGTTGATCGGTTCGTGCAGTTCCGCTTTCATGGCGAAACACTTGTCTGCAATGGCTTTAAACACCGGTGCTGCCACCTCTGCGCCGTGATAACCGCCGCGCTCCGGCTCGCTGATAACCACGATGCAGGAATACACCGGAGCGTCAGCTGGAAAAAATCCACAAAAAGATGCCTGGTGCCGGATGCCTTTTGAAGCACGAAATTTGTGGTAATTCAACTGGGCAGTTCCTGTTTTTCCGGCAATACCGTAATGTTTGGGGTTGATTGTTTTTGCCGTGCCATTCAGT
Organism: uncultured Saprospiraceae bacterium; assembly: GCA_964453475.1. GTDB lineage: Bacteria > Bacteroidota > Bacteroidia > Chitinophagales > Saprospiraceae > M3007. The sequence goes on from CAYVPM010000571.1 coordinate 2,376, forward strand.
ACCACCTCATTGAGCAGTTCTTTCGCCCGCTTTATGGTCGATTTGGAGGCAATGCTGCGCTTCACCTCCGTTGGACGGAACTCTTTGATCAATTCTCCATAGCGCTCCGTGCGTTGCACCAGATAGGGTTTCATCATGCGACCATCGTTGGCTACGGCGTTGTAAAACGTCAGAAGCTGCAAGGGTGTCAACAACAATTCATAACCAATGCTCATCCAGGGCAGGGTCGTGCCCGACCAGTCGCTTTTAGGGTCTTTCGGGTTTTTGATGATCGGCGCTTCTTCTCCGCCCACTTCGATATCGGTTGGCAAGTCGAGGCCAAAGTCCCGCAAATGGTTCACAAAAGCGGATGGGTTTGTCTTGTAAAATTGCTGGGCCAGGGTGGCGGTGCCGACATTGCTCGACCGCGCAAACACCTGAAGTATGTTCATGGAGTCGAGTCCATGTGGCTCTGCATCCACCAATTCTTCTGTATAGATTTGTACTTTACCGTTGTATACTGGGATTTTTTCGTTGAAATCTTTCAATTTTCCATCTTCAAGCATGGCCATGAAGGAGGCCAACTTGAACATGGAGCCTGGCTCTACCCGCTCTCCAACGGCATAATTGTACGTTTCCCACCAGCCTTCCGGGGTGCGGCCGATATTGGCCATGGCGCGGATCTTTCCGGTTTTCACCTCCATGACGACGGCGCAACCGTGGTCGGCATTGTGGGTCTGGCAGGCTTTGAGCAAGCTGGTTTCAGCAATGTCCTGAATATTGATATCCAGGGTAGTCACGATGTCATCGCCGGCCTCCGGCTCAATTTCTGCCAGGTCGTTCACGGGAATATACACGTCTCCGGGCACCCGGATCATCAACTGCCGCCCAGGCCGGCCTTCCAAAATATTATCGAAGCTGCCTTCAAGGCCTACCGGCAAGGCACCTTCGCGGTTGTAGCCGATGGTGCGCTGGGCCAGGATTTTGAACGGCCGTTCGCGCCGGGGCTTTTGTTCCATGATGAATCCGCCCTTGTAGCGCCCTTCCCGAAATATCGGAAAAGTCTTGATTAACAGGGCTTTATTGTACGACAAATCCTTCGCAATGGGTATGTATCGGATGCCCCGGGTTTTGGGATCGGCTGTGCGCAATTGCACCAGCCAGTCGCGGTATGCCC
>CAYVPM010000572.1:0-3525 GCA_964453475.1 uncultured Saprospiraceae bacterium
GTATCGGGACTTCCAGAAAAAGCAGGCGCTCCTTTACTTGGAGAACTTGGCGAATTTCTTGTTGAACTTGTCGATACGGCCGGCGGTGTCGACAAATTTCATTTTGCCAGTAAAGAAAGGATGGCTGAAGGCGGAAATTTCCATTTTAACTAATGGATACTCTTTGCCGTCTTCCCAGGTTATGGTATCTTTCGTATTGACGCAGGATTTGCCCAAAAATGCCTCATCCGTGGAGATATCTCTGAAAACCACAAAACGGTAGTTGGCTGGGTGAATGTCTTTTTTCATATTCTTGTTGGCTGAAAATGTTGATAAAGCCTGTTTTTCTAAAATTGAGCCGCAAAAGTACCACTATGGAAGTGTTATTTCCAAATATTTTTCAGAAAATTACTTCTTTGACTGTTCGAGCAGCGATTGGTGGGTTTCCCATGCTTGCCGAATCAGGGAATTTTGTCCATCATTGACGATGATGAAATCGGCGAGGTCCAGCTTTTTTTGTTCGGGCAATTGGTGCTGCATCCTGGCACGGACCTGCGCTTCGCTGATGCCGTCCCTTTTTACAACCCGCTCGATGCGTAAGTTTTCAGGCGCGGATATAACTATCAGGCAATCAAGGTGTTTGTAGCTGCCGCTTTCAACCATCAGGGCAGCTTCTTTAATGGTGTAGGGGTGGCCTTCTGCAGCTTTGGCTTCGTGCCAGGCGCGCGCATGCGCTTCAACGGCAGGATGGGCTACTGCATTCAATGCGGCGAGTTTTTCAGGATTGCTGAAAGCTTGCTGGGCTACCAATTGGCGGTTGTAGGTCCCATTTTCGCTGTAGGCTTCGGGGCCGAAAATTTCAACAATGGCTGATTTCAGGGCGGGATCATTGCTTAAAAGCCATCTCGCCCAATAATCCGCATCGTACACCGGCACTCCCAGCGACTCGAAAATGCGGCAGACGGTGCTTTTCCCGGTGCCAATGCCGCCGGTGATGCCCACGCGAAGGCCCTTCTTTTTTGTAGATTTCATGGTGTGCTTTTTATTAAGCTTCACAAAGATACCCCATAACAAAACGCAAGTCTCTATTATTTGGGAACTAAGAGTACCTTCGTGCCCCTAGTAAATCGTTCCAATTGGCATGGATAATCACGTTTTCTATTTTCGAGACGAAAACCTGGATGCAGAAAAAGCACGCAGTGGCACGCTCAAACTGATCGTCGGCACTGATGGCATTTCTATGCTTGCCCAAGATGTAGAAGGCGCCGTTTTAGGCTTGGAGGCTATTCATATTGCGGAAAAAAAGTATGACGAGCAGCATGTGGAATCTGAGATCAGGGAATTGTTTTCCACGAACAAGCTGTTGGCACAATCATATGGCAGCGTCCGTGCTGCCATTTCTGTGCCTTTGGCTACGCTGGTGCCCCATCGCTTGTTCTCTGATCAGAATTGTTCCACTTATTTCAAATTACTCAACCCCGTTGCCAGTGATACGGTTTTTGGCCATGAAGAAATCCGCGATTCCGGCTGCCATTTGGTTTGGGGGGCAGCGCCTTTTTTTCGCGACTTTATTGAGCAGTACCGACCTTGTCATATTGGGACTGCATTGATTTCCGGGTTTCAGGAGCAGGCTTCCCAAGAAGGGTGTTCCTTGTTTATGAACCTGCGCGGCAATCAGGCCCAAATAGCTGTTTTTGACCTTCGGAGCCTCGTTTTTTACAACTCCTTCGAGTTCATGAAACCCAGCGACCTGCTTTATTTTGTATTATTGGTGTACGATCAGTTCAAACTTAACCCTGAACATACCCCGCTGAAGATCAGTGGAGCCCTGCTGACAGATGGCGAACATTACAAAATGTTGTACCGGTACATCCAGCACATCAGGTTCTTGAAGCCGAACACAAGTCCAAACCTGCCAAACGGCGAGGGCGCAATGCCGCCGCATTTTTGGTTCGACCTGCTCTGCCTTTGAGGCGCACCCCAGCCCCTCCATTATCAAATTTATAGTCAACGCGAAGTGCTTATGAATGACGAAATGCTACAATCATTTTAAAATCAAGCATTTGTTTCACTCAAATCATTCAAAATCATTTTAATCACAGTATATCCTATTTTCAAATTATCACATTAAATAATGCGTATTATTGGAGGTAAATTCAAAGGCCGTCGCTTCACCCCGCCGGCTGACAACTGGCCAACACGGCCCACGACCGATTATGCAAAGGAGGCCCTGTTCAACATATTGAACAACATCATTGATTTTGAAGAGACGAAGGTGCTGGATTTGTTCGGCGGGACGGGCAGCCACAGCTATGAATTTGTTTCCCGCGGGTGTGAGGATGTCACTTACGTGGATAAATTTCCCGACGCGGTGCGTTTTGTCCGCAAAACTGTCGAAGTATTGAAAATAGAACAGCAGGTCAAGATCGTGCAAATGGATGTTTTCCGCTTTATTGAACACGCCAATAGCCAATGGGACTACATTTTTGCCGGACCGCCTTATGCCCTGCCCACCATTGATACGATCCCGAACCTCATTTTTGAAAAGCAATTGTTGCTGCCCGATGGCATTTTCGTGCTGGAACACAACCCCCACCACGAATTTTTGGAACACCCGAATTTGATGGATGTCCGGAATTACGGGAAAACCATTTTTTCTTTTTTCAAGAACCCAACTTGAAGCTTGACCATTGCCGAAAAGTCATCTATCAAAGCCAACTTGAAAAAAAACTGTCGCAATTCGGAGTATTTGGTTTGTAAAATAAAGCCACGTTTGTAACTTTGCGGCGCGAAAGGGCGTTATACGTCTGAAAGCTGCAAAATGGCGCGATAGCTCAGCTGGTTAGAGCGTGCGATTCATAATCGCAAGGTCGGGAGTTCAAGTCTCCCCCGCGCTACCTTCACTAAATGAGTCATTCCTGGTTGGAATGGCTCATTTTTGTTAGTTGGCTTCAGCATTACAGATTTGTTGACATTTTTTGGACAATACACAACCATTTTTCCCTGTTTGAGTTGTTGCAGGCGCATCTAGCGATGTGCTGTATTTTTATTCGCAAAACAAGCAATACCAATCATACCCATTATGAATAAGTCCTGGTTTTCATTTTCAGTCCTTACCTTTTTCACCTTGAGTCTTTTTGCCCAGAGCATGCCCAAAGCAGCCCCCGAGAAAAACGACCCGGAGGCTAAAAAAGTCCTGGATCGCATCCGCAAAAAATACGAAGGCTACAAGACCTTTGAAGCGGCCTTCAGTTTGACGATAGAAGTGCCCGGCCAGGCTAATGACGTGCAAAAAGGCACCGTCGGCCAGGAAGGGGACAAGTTTCGGCTCAATATGAGCCAGCAAGTCATCATCAATGACACCAAAACAACCTGGGTTTACCTGAAAAAGAACAATGAGGTCCAGATAAACGACTCTGAACCAGCCAGTTCGGATGCCGGATTTATGACGCCAAAAGAGTTGTTGCGCCGCTACCAAAAAGGCGATTTCCTGTACGCCTTAACCGATAAAGTAACTCAAGGCGCCAGGGTACTGACGCAAATCGA
>CAYVPM010000573.1:0-3524 GCA_964453475.1 uncultured Saprospiraceae bacterium
CCTGCACACTGAAATTCATGGTTAATACCTGCCCGTTGGCATCGCGCAGTAAGGGATGCAAATTGGGGTGCGGCTGGATTCCGGTGTTGTAAAAATCGATCACTTCCCCCAGGGTATTGAACCGCCCATCGTGCATATAGGGTGCTGTGAGTGCGATGTTGCGCAAAGAAGGCGACTTGAAAATGCCAACGTCTGCAGGTTTGCCCGTAACATCGCCCAGACCCTTGTCTGAATAGTTCATTTCCAGGCCATTGCATGCCATAAATTCCTCTTGCAGGGAGCGGATTGGGCTATGGCATTTCGTACAATTAAAAGCAAACAAGGTGCGGCCCCGAAGCTCTGATTCTGAAAAATTGAGCAGGGGATTTACGATGGTATCTGCTCCAACCACAACCGTAAGCGTAGTAGTGATGGTACCATAATAGTGCTGGATGATGGTGTCGCGCAAAACAGTAATGGGCACGGTGGTGTTGTATTTGCCGAAAAGGTCGCCATTGACCTTTTCCAAAGCGAGGTCCAATTTAGAATTCGCACTGCCCAATGCCCTAACAAATTCCTGCAAGCCTTCCAGCAACCTGGCCTCGGTCACGTTGGGATCACCAAAAGCCTGGGTCATAAAGTAGGGGTAATATTCCATTGCCCTTGCTTTTTCGACGACCTGGCTCATGGTCAACCCCATTTCATGCGGGTTAGCAAATGCCAGCGGCGCCTGATTTACGACATCATTGGCGCGACCATCCCAAAGCAAGGCTGGTTTTTTGCCATTTAGCGTTGTATAGTGCGCAGCAAAATTGGACACATTGGTCAAAGCCATGGAATTGCGGCTTGTTTTTCGCCCCTCAATACCGCTGCTGAAAGCCTCATCGTCGGCAAATGCAAGGCTTTGTTTGTGGCAGGATCCACAGGAAACCTTGCCGTCTTTCGACAGGTTCTTATCGTAAAAAATCACGCGCCCCAAATGGGCCTTTTGGTTGTCAATATCGGGATTTTCAAGGCCCATAGTCACCAGATAGTTGGGCAGCTTGGCTTGAAAATCATATTGCTTCATGTTGAGGTGGAGGGCAGCCCTTATCTCTTCATCCCCGTTGTTGGGCAGATTTTTAGTCAGGAAATCGTCGTTTTTCTGACAAGCAAATTGGCTTACGAGGAGCATTAACAGGAGCAGTTTTTTCATAAGAAGTAGGTTTAAGCGTTATCAATTTTTCAGTATATTCAATTCAAGGTAAAGTATCGTATCCGAAACAGGTTCGCCCATTGATTGAATACCCCTTTTTTGAGTTTGAACCAGCAGTATTTTTTAGTAAGCCTGAAAAATATCCTGAGAATAGCCCCCATTTTAAATTAACAAGTGATTTCAAAAAGCTACCTTGTTTATAAATGGTATTGCAGCTTCATTCCAAGGAATGGCCGGTTTTCTTATTTTTTTCCCTTACTTTTGCGCACTTTTTCAATAAAAATGGCCACACCACGTACCGTAGCATTCCACACCCTGGGTTGTAAACTGAACTATTCGGAGACTTCTGCCCTAGCGCGGCTCTTCGAAAGCAGCGGCTACCTGCCCGTCAAGTTTGAAGAGGAAGCCGATATTTATGTGCTGAACACTTGCTCTGTCACGGAGCAGGCGGACAGGGAGTGCCGAAAAATCGTGCGGCAGGCCATGCGACGGCAGCCCGGTGCGTTTATGGTGGTCACAGGTTGTTATGCCCAACTCAAGCCACAGGAAATTGCAGATATACCGGGTGTAGACCTGGTTCTTGGCGCCGGGGAAAAGTTCCGGATCCTCGATTATGTCGACGAGCTTTCCAAAGCACAAGGGAAAGGCATGGTGCGCGCGGGAGAAGTGCGGGATGTGAACACCTTCTCTTCTTCCTTTTCATTTGGCGACCGCACCCGCTCCTTTCTGAAAGTGCAAGACGGTTGCGACTACAAATGCACCTTTTGCACCATCCCGCAGGCGCGTGGCGCGAGCCGTTCCGATACGCTGGAAAGCGCGGTGGCCAATGCCCGGCAAATTGCTGCAATGGGCGCTCGTGAAATCGTGCTCACCGGTGTCAACATTGGCGACTTCGGCAATGGCACCGAGGTGATTGAAGGCGTCCGGCCCAGAAAAGAAGCGCTTTTCGCCGATTTGGTGCAGGCACTCGACCAGGTTGAAACAGTAGCCCGCTACCGCATCAGCAGCATCGAGCCGAATTTGCTGACCAATGAAATCATTGAATTTGTGGCAAATAGCCAGCGCTTTATGCCCCATTTTCACATCCCCCTGCAATCGGGCAACAACAAACAATTGGCTGAAATGCGCCGCCGCTACCGCCGTGAACTGTACGCCGAGCGCGTGGAAAGCATCAAACGCCAGATGCCCCATGCCTGCATCGGCTGTGATGTTATAGTCGGGTTTCCCGGCGAAACGGAGGCCGATTTTTTGGCGTCTTATGAATTTATCCAAAACCTGGATGTGTCCTACCTCCACGTCTTCACCTATTCCGAGCGCGCCAACACCCCTGCAGCTGAAATGCCTGGCAAAGTACCCATAGAGGAGCGCCGCCGCCGCAACCAGGCACTGCGCGGGCTTTCCGAAATGAAACGCCGTGCTTTTTACCAGCAGCATCTGGGCAGCACCCGCCCCGTGCTGTTCGAGCAACACCGCGACCCTGCCCTGCTCACGGGGTTCACCGATAATTATGTGAAGGTGGAAGTGCCGGCAACATCAGGCGCCATCAATGCCATTGGCCCGGTAGCGCTGCACAAGTTGAGCCTCGATGGGGAGTATGTTTGTTAAAGGAGAGGTTTCAGGTTTTGGGTTTCAGGTTTCGGGTTTCAGGTTTCAGGTTTACACGATCTGTTGATAATTTGAAACAGCATTTCAAAGCCACCACCAATGCCGTAAACCTGAAACCCGAAACCAGAAACCAGAAACCTTTTTAAAGACACAGGCATCCAATCCCAGACTTTTTTCGTCAAGTTGTACGTTTGCTGGTAAAAACTATCACTGTATGAAAGATACTGTTGGCTTTTTGACTTTTGCCTTCGCCCTGTTCCTGGCTTGTCTAATTTCTTGCAAAGAAAACCCCATTGAAACGGTAGAAGTCCGCGACGACGAAGGTCGTTTGGAACGGTTTCAGCGGAATAAAAAGGACTTCGCAAAAGAAGGGTTATATCAAAAATTTTCTCCTGAGGGAAAATTGCTGGAAGAGGCGCAATACCACCTGAACGTGCTGGAAGGCGAAAAAAAATATTTTTACCCGAATGGCAGCGTAGAAAGCATCGAGTTCTACAAAAACGGCCAGCTCGATGGAAAATTCAAAAAATTCTTCGAGGACGGGAAGTTACAACTGGAGCAAGACTTCGTAAACGGCGCCATGCAGGGCCTCAGCATCCGCTACTACCCAAACGGCAATATAAAAGAACGGGTCACCATGGTTGACAATGAGGAAAAAGGGCCCTTCCAGGAATATTACGAAAACGGCACCCTGAAAACAGAAGGCACCTATGCACCCTCTGAAACAGAAAGTGCCCTGGAACAA
>CAYVPM010000574.1:0-3522 GCA_964453475.1 uncultured Saprospiraceae bacterium
ATGGTATTCGAACCGATCTGGATAGGTCAGTTGCTCAAAGTCTACATAGTTATCAATTAGACTCAACTCATCCTTTAGGGAAATTTCATTGTCGGTGACTTGCCGCTCGGAGAAACTGTCGTTCTCATGTACGGCTGAAGTCAGAAACTGGCGCAGCATCTGAGAAAATTGGATTAGGTGCTTTTCAGCCTTATTCTTATCGCCACGTTTCACAAGGTCTTGCACGGAGGTAAGCACATTGTACATAAAGTGTGGATTCATCTGGGCTGACAATATTTGAATTTTACGATAATCTGTTTCCAAACGCAGATGCTCCGCATGTTTTTTCTCTTCATGCAAGCGTTGGCCAGAGCGCCGCACCAACCACCCCAACATAAACAAGGCGATTATCAGGAGTAAAACCATCGACAGAATATACGCGGGCCTTTGCCAAAGTGGTATAGTCACTTTGATGCGTATCGTATTTACTGGAATATCTGCTACGGCACTGCCGGTGCGGACACGCAACCGGAGCGTGTGGGTACCAGGCGGTAAATTGCTATAAGAAATCAGGCGATATGGCTCCCAAACAGTCCAGGAGGTATCTACATCGTCCAGTCGCCAAGAATATTCTGTCTGAAAAGGGCGATTGGCGCCAATGGCTGCGCAGGTGATTTCAAAGCGATCCTTGCCAACAGGTAGATTCAATATTGTATCGGCAGACAGGTTGAACGGCAACGCATGACCTTCGAATTTTTCAAATACTGCTCTAATAGGCGCTGTTCGAAGCCAGTTATCGGCATCGAATCTAACAACGTCCGTTGAAGAGGCCAGCCAAAGGTTACCCATCCGATCTTTGAAAAAGGAGTTTTGCCCTGGTTCGATGCCTAAGTAGCCATTATTTTGATTGAGAATCTGTAGGCGATGTGTGCCATGCGTATAGAAGGCGCGAAGGTCAAGTACATAGACTCCGTCATTACAGGCAATGAAGAGTTGGTTGGCATCCATTTGAGCGATGCTCATCACCATACTCCTAATAGCATCTTCTGCTACTCGAACGAATGAATCCCCTGCAGCATCATAGCGCAACAAACCCTCCGTGCCGCCTATCCAAAGTGTATGACGATCATCTTGAAAGAGTGCCCGAGCGCCCAGCATTGGTAAACGATGATTTTGAGCGGTATAAGTTTTGAACTGCCCGGACGCCCAGTTCAAACGAGCTACTCCCTTGACAGTTCCAAACCAATAGTCACCAGCAGCATCTTTGGCAATGGCGGCAACTGAGCGCACAGAACCCAGAAATTCATTTTTGAAAAAGGTCCATTCGCCGTGCCCATCTCTGATGCGTAACTTCGTCGAGTCAAGGCCACTGACCAGCAGCAAATCGCGGTCATCGTCATAGAACAGGGAAAAAGCGGCTAAAGCATCAACATTACTAAAAACCTTTCCATCGTACTGCAATAATGGCTTATTCGGGAAATACACTATGCCGTTCCGGTCGCGGACCGAGCCAAATCCTACTACTTGTGTTTGTAAGCCTTGAGCTGCTCGAGGAGTGCTGATTTCTTTACCATTATAGTAGTAGTAACTGTTATTGGTAAAGCTGCCGAACCAAACGTTGCCCTTGCGGTCTTCGCTGATTTGCCAAATGTAGGGCAGTTTATCCAATGGAAAGACCTTCCAAGAGCGGTCGAAAAGTTGGAATAGCCCTTGCTCTGATCCCAGCCAGATTATACCGTCACGGCTTACAGTGAGTGTATAGAAGGCTATACCACTCTGTTCAAAAATAAGTTCGGGCCTGCTAGCGCCCTGACGTAAACGATAAGCCGGCGAACTAGAGGGATTCACTAACACCAGATTATGCATCGGCGCCCGATGCACACTAGGTGGTTGAGGCCGTTTCAACTGCCACGCAAAGGTAGCAGTGAGTATCGGTTTCCTGACGGGCAAAACTTCGTAGTAATGATATTTATAACTCTTCACTGCAGTGGCGCCGCAACGCAGCCACAATCCATCATATTGTTTTAACAATTCAAAGCTCTGAAGACGAGGCTCCGTTTGTACGAACCAAGGCTGTAAATTATTCGCTCCGTCCCAGCTGTAGATGCCGATACTGTCAAAGCCAAGCAATAATTGTCCGTCCTGAAGGGCCATCATCTGGCTAGGAAACCGGCGCGTTCCGACCAAATAGGGTAAGGGAAGGCTCTTCCATTTGCCGTTATCTTCCCGGCGAAACAGCCAGGCAGGCCTCTCTCTCGATGGCAAAGTCACCAACGCATACAGTTTATTGCTAGCACCTTGCCGACACACATTCTTGATCCAGTACCCGGTCAGAAAAGTATCTGACCGGGCACCGTCGAAGCGCGTCAGGCCACCTTCTGTCCCTAACCAGATGGCGCCTTCAGCATCTTCAGTAATTGTATTGACCCGATGTGCAGACAGCCCATCTGCTACTCCAATCGTACGAAAATCTTCGCCATCGTACCAACTCGCGCCACTCTTTGTGCCTACCCAAAGATATCCCCGGCTGTCTTCAAACTGCGTGACGACCTGCATTTGTGCCAGGCCATCATGCGTCGTATGATGGCGATGTGGGAGTTGCTGCGCACGCAATGCTAGAGCAAGCGGTAGGAATGAAACAATGAGAAAGAGAACTTTCATAACAGCGCATTTAATAGCGTAAAAGTCGCACCAAGTTTTCTGCTTTTAGAGATATTTTAAACCAGCGTCATTTTTTTCTAACCAGCGTAGCGTTAATTGAACGCTTAATATTAATTGATCGACTCCCTCAACGTACCGTAGCGGATTACTTCACCTTTGCAAGCATAAGTCAATTCAATTCTGTAACATTCTAAATTTTTCATCACGATGACAAGAAAAGAATTTCTCAAGTGGAATGGGTTGGCGGCCGCTGGCCTCTTCGTCGGCGCTACGCTACCCACTAGTCTGAAGGGAGCACCCTTCTCTGATGAGATGGAGTTGGGTAATACACGTACTATCAATCTCCACGACTTGGATGAAGCAGCCTACTTGGCTTGGTTGGCTCGTCTGGCCGCCAGAGTCTTAGTAACTACGCTGGTGGCCAAGAAGGTTGGTCGATGGGTGGATGGTTGCTACTGCAATGGAAGCACCTGTACCAAATCCACTGCACCTTCGTCCGCCTACACGGTGACGGACGGCATCTATGAATATGATTCGGTAAGCCGCCGCTTTGTGACACAACAGGTCAAAGATAATCAGGTTGCCTTTAACAATATGTCGGTGCCTTTTATGACCAATGACAACGGTCATCTTATGAACGTAGAAGGGCCTTTTCTGGCCGGTATGTGCTTTTCTGCGGAAGACGTAGCACAAGAATATTCGAGCAAAGACGCAAGGAGACTTTTTGTGCCGCTTACTGAAATCTCCAATGGAGGTCATCGCTTTGATACCAATCCTTGCTATCCTACAGCATATAAGACGGTGGCAGGCTCTACTAACATCGGCTATGAAGCCAAATCATGGGGTGGTGTTGCTAAAGTAACGGCGTATGATGATGCTAAG
>CAYVPM010000575.1:0-3521 GCA_964453475.1 uncultured Saprospiraceae bacterium
GGTTCCCTGGGAGCGCGCACAGAACCCCTGGCAGTATTTCATTACCGGAGACGATGCCGATCAAATAGAAAACCTATCACTTGTTCTAGGCGGTAAGCCAACCCAGCCTTACCCGGGGGGGCTTGTTTTTCAGGCTCAGGGATATGATGACCTGAACCTTACAGAAAAAGCCCTTGCAGATTATCACGGCAAAGACCGCAGCGCCTTTTTCAGGTCATCTGTACCTATTCCGCGTTTCGAAAAGCCTTTGGGCGCCGTTGAGCTGCGCAAAGAGGGCATTAAAATAGGATCGCTCCCCAATCTGAGCAACAAAGCACTCGATAACAATATTTTTTTCAAAATTAAAAACACCCAACCATGAATCTGGCAGATTTAAAAACACCAGGCGTTTACATCAACGAGATTCCGACCCTGCCCTCCTCTATTGTCGGGGTGGAAACGGCTATCCCGGCCTTTATCGGCTACACAGAGAAATTTATGTTGAACGGCAAAAACCAGTTTGACGGCGGGGGCACTTATACGCCAAAGGAATCCTTGCGCATTTCTTCCGCCAAAGAATACATCGACAATTTCGGCGGGCCCAAGCCGGGCGAGGCTACATTTACGGTCTCTGTCAAAGACAAAGTCAGAAAAATCGCTGTTGCCGATATTACCAAAGAAGTATTGGACGCACGCAGCATCACCGTAAAGACGGGCGCAAATGTGAAATTTTTGATGTACTACCAGGTGCAGATGTACTTTGCCAACGGTGGTGGCCCTTGTTATATCGTACCAGCAGGGCCTTATAGCGCCTCCCCTGGGAAAGCCAAGATGTTGGACGCGCTGAATGAAGTAGTGGCTAAACTGGATGAGCCTACCCTGTTGATTTTTCCCGATGGCACAAGCCTGAGTAAAAATGATTTGTACACCAGTGTTTACACAGCAGCTTTGCAGCAATGTGAAGAACTAAAAGACCGTTTCGTTATCATGGATTTGGTGCCAGGCGCCAACAATGCCCAAACAATTTCTGATTTCAGGGGCGATGACGATAGTGCCGGCATTGGAACAAACAACCTAAAATACGGCGCTGCTTACCATCCTTGGCTAAAAAGCAACTTTTCAGCCGTATATGCGGATGAAGATGTCGCCATTGAACATAAGCGTGACTATCGCGACGAAACAGCTACGCCGCCAACGGATGCCGCTGATCAAGATGTGCCTGGGGCAGCCGCCGATCTAAAAGCATTGGGGGCAGCCACAGCATTGTATGCGCAGATCAAAGTAGTCGTTGACAACGAGCGCCTAACCCTTCCGCCCAGCGGGGCAATGGCCGGCATTTACGCCGCCACCGACAACGCCCGCGGTGTATGGAAAGCGCCCGCCAATGTCAGTGTGAGCGAGACAATCGGCCTCACGGTCACTTACACCGACCAGGAACAAGAAGAGCTCAATGTAGATGCCACCGGCGGCAAATCCATCAACATCATCCGCTCTTTCACGGGCCGGGGCATCATCGTCTGGGGCGCCCGCACCCTGGATGGCAACAGCCTCGAATGGCGTTATGTAAATGTGCGCCGCTTCTTCAATTATGTGGAAGAATCTGTCAAAAAAGGCATGACCCGCTACGTATTCGAACCAAATGATGCCAACACCTGGGTAACCGTGCGTGCCACCATTGAAAACTTCCTGCGCCTACAATGGCAGGCAGGCGCGCTGCAAGGCACCAAGCCGGAACACGCCTATTTTGTTCGGGTCGGCCTGGGACAAACCATGACGGCAGAAGACGTGCTGGAAGGCCGCCTGATCATTCAAATCGGCATGGCTGTCGTACGCCCTGCAGAATTTATCGTACTCAACTTTATGCACCAATTGGCGCAGTCATAATGCCTTAGCAACGCATAAACAACTATAAACCATTCCAATTTTAAAAATCACACCACCATGGCTGAAGAAATTTTATATCCAATTCCACGCTTTCATTTTAAGGTAAAATGGGGCGAAAATGAAATGGCCTTCTCAGAAGTAACAGGTCTGAGCGTCGAAACCGACCCGATCGAATACCGGCACGGGAACAGCCCGAGCTTCCATAAAATCAAGATGCCAGGCATGCAGAAATTCGGCAATGTGAGCTTCAAACGCGGCACGTTCAAAGGCAAAAATGACTTTTACGATTGGTGGAATACCGTGAAGCTCAACACTATCGAGCGCCGCGACATCACCATCACCCTGCAGGACGAAAACGATGCACCGGTGGTCGTGTGGAAAGTAATCCGCGCATGGCCCATTAAAGTAGGGTCGCCCGATTTGAAATCGGATGCCAATGAAGTAGCCATCGAGTCCATCGACGTGGTACACGAAGGCATCGAAATCGTCAACGAAGCATAATTTCAAGGCCATGGCTGACAGTTCTTCAGACATTTATTACCCACCGGTTGGATTCTACTTCAGGGTAGAATTCAGCCTGACGGTAAGCGCGAGCAGTTTCCTCAATGTGAACAACATTCGCAATACCATCAGCAATCCAGCAGCGAGCCTGGGCTTGCCAACAGACGTGGACATGTGTTTCCAGGAAGTCAGCGGCCTGACGGCGACTGTCAATACAAGCGATTTAATGGAAGGCGGTGAAAATCGCTTCAAGCACAAACTGCCGGGGCGGGTATCTTACGACAATCTGGTGCTGAAACGCGGACTGGTGACCAACTCATCCATTTTGCAATGGTGCATCAATGCCATTTCAAATTTCGAGTTTAAGCCCATCACGGTATTTGTCAAGCTGCTCAATGAAGAGGGCGAACCGCTGGCAACCTGGCAGGTCATAAATGCCTATCCGGTAAAATGGTCCGTTTCCAACTTCAATGCTGAGCAGAACTCCGTGGTTGTGGAAACGCTTGAACTGGCCTACCAATATTTCACTTTAGACCTTTCGAACTCGCCAATCTGACGCAACTATGCCCATCGAAATTCAAGAATTGATCATTTCGGCCACCGTTGCACCGGAAAACCAACCCGCTGCAACAACCCAGACTGGCGGCGCATCAGCCCTGGGCCTGACTGCCGACCAAAAGGAAGCCCTCATCCAGGAATGCGCCGAACAGGTATTGGAAATCATTCGCAAACAAACTGAACGCTGATTATGGTCAACTCGGAGTGGTTGTGCAGGCAGAAATGCCACAATCATTTTAAAATCAAGATTTTGTTTCACTCAAATCATTCAAAATTACCTTAACCACAGTAAATTATGGATATCGGAGGTGTTGTAGCACAACAATTTACCGGCCCCCTGAACGAGCTGGCACATACCATCAACAAGCTGATTATTGTACAGGTTGAAGGCAATTCAACCACGAGTGGCAATCCTTTGGGAAGTGGTGTAGGCGGTTCCATCGCCGGTGCGGCTTTAGGTGCAGCCGGCCTTGGCGCTGCAGCCAGTGCCATCCAGAAAATCGGAATGGGCGGGAAGAAATTTGAAGTGCAGATAAATCCGGAGAAATATGACCGGAGGCACAGCATCGACTATTTTTCACCACCAATTACAGGTGGTA
>CAYVPM010000576.1:0-3518 GCA_964453475.1 uncultured Saprospiraceae bacterium
AACTTCGTGGCGCCGAGGCCCGGTATCAACCGGCGGCACGATGTACTACCAGCGTATGGATTTTGGGGGCAACAACATAGGTGGTATCACCAGCATGGCCAACACCATTACCGTTAGGGAGGCATTTATGACTAAAGCCCACCAAAAATATGTAGTAGGCGGTACACGCGGCAATACTTTGGCGGCGTATTCCTATGTGAACGCGTCTTTGTCAGCGGGCGGAAATTCGGACGACCGCACGGAACCCTTCGTAGAGGCAGATCCGTTGGCCAGGCTACAAACAAACAGGTTCAACGCAGAGCCGAACTTCGAGGCGCCACCTGCCAGCCGGGTGTTTGCGTCTGAACTGCAGGTGTTCCCCAATCCTACCAGCGGCCAGCTGCAGGTCGGAGGCGCCCTTGAACCAGGAGCTGTTTTGCGGGTAATCGATCCAATGGGAAGGGTCGTCTTGCAGCGGCGTTTGCAAGAAGGTGAAATCCTGATCCCACTCGATCTGACCAAGCTCGCCAAAGGCCTTTACAGCGTTGAAATAGCTGGCGCAAACGGCATTATCAACAAAAAGATAGTGCTGAATTAGGGTGCGTATTTTATTGCCGCTCCCTGGTTGGGTTGCAAATAATAATTTCGAAAAGCGCAGGTCAGAGGAGGCTGCGCTTTTCATTTTTTAAGCCATCCCCAATTAGCCCTCTGCCTGCCCGCGCCAGCGCTTCATCCCGTAATTCACCGAAACCATCACCACCAACCCAATCAGATAAGAAGCCACGAACATTAGCGTTTCGTAATCGCCTTTTTGGATTGCCTCTTTTTTGGCCGTCAAGCCCCAAAGGTTGGCAATGCCTTTTTTGACGAAAAACCGGGAGACGAGCATGGAGGCAGAAAGGCCAGCCAAGTACCCTACCGAAAGGTTGAGGGCTTCGTTTGCGAGGAACTTTAAAAATTTGGACACGATTTGAATGATGAATGATGAATGATGAATGATGAATGATGAACGATGAACGATGAATAGGTCTGGCAAAGGTCGTTTTTCATTTTTCAAAACCAATAGAGAAAAACTTCATTAAAAGCGCCATATCTTTAAACCTTCGGCCAAAAGGCAATTCCAATCGTTTTTAAACCATCATTTTTATGTCAAACACAAAAGCAAGCCCACTTTCAATCGTTGCGTTTATTCTGTTATCCATGTTTGTTGTCGTTCATTCCTGCAAAAAGGAGGACACGCTTGATTGCAGCACTATAACAGGCAGCACCTTCAGCAGCAGTTCCGGTAAAATGCAGGCAATTTTAGCCAATAAATGCGGCTTGCCCAATTGCCATGCGATTTTTGGCAGTGGATCAGACCAATGGACCTACTACGCTGAATACGACAGCATCCAGCCACATTTTAACAAAATTTACGAGGCGGTTTTTGTAAAAAAAACCATGCCACAAGCTGGCGCCACACCCCTGAACCAGGCGGAATTGGATGTATTCCAATGCTGGAAGGAATCTGGTTTCCCCGAGTGACATACCTAACCAGCCTTTCAATTGCCCAGCTTCTTTTTTCAGTTCAAACAAGCAAAACATGACAAAAAATCTATTTTTGGCAAACTGCCTGCTGACGCTGCCTTTTGGGATAATCGCGCTGGCAATACCGGGCGAAATATTTTTCACCTTTGGCGTCACGCTGGATACCGGCGGTCAATTGATCGCCCGCGGGTACGCTGCAACACTCGTTGGTTACGGCCTTGTATTTTGGTATTTGCGGGCAAATACCAGTCCTGAAGTGCTAAGGCCGCTGTTGGCCGCATCCACAGCATTCAATGCCATTGAAACGATTATCCAATCTGCTGCGGCTTTCAACGGCACTGTCCCGCCCATTATCTGGAGCACCATCATTCCCCATCTACTGCTTACTATCCTCAGCGCATACCTGCTTCTGAACAGGCGCTGAACCTTCTTCCGCCTACATTTTCCTATCCAAGCGACAACCATGCGCCTACATTTTCTTTTAACCACCCTGACGTTAACCTTGCTTTTTAAGCTTAACGCGCAGCAACAGAACATCTCCAACGGCAATGTTTTCGAAGGGGAACCCTTTATCGCCGTGAATCCCGCCAACCCGCAGCACATCGCGGTAGCCTGGATGGGATTTGTGCCGGGCAACAACCTGCGCCTGAGCATAAAACTGCGCTCGAGTTTCGATGGCGGCGCATCCTGGAAGCCCATCGTGGTAATACCGCATATCCAACCCACCTACAAATCTGCCGACCCCTCCTTGGCCTTCGACAACAACGGGAATCTTTACCTGAGCTTTATCGACTACCAGGAAAACCCCTACCTGGGCGGCGTTTACCTGTTCAAATCGACCGACGGCGGGCTCAGCTGGGGCAACCCCGTGCAGATGATCGGCATGGCGGCAGACGGCAGCAAATATCCCATCGACCGGCCCTGGCTGAGTATTAGCGAAACTGGTGAGCAACTGTATCTGACCACCAAACCGGCCCCCTGGATCCCGGCGCCCAACCGGCCTTATTTCACCCAATCGGGCGATGGCGGCCAAACCTGGAGCCAATGGCGCTACCTCGACGGCTCCGGAAACCTCGTGGGCAATTTCATACAAGCACCCATGGCCGCCCCCGCGGCGACAGGCAATCGTTTCTTTGCCGCCTATCCCAGTTATGTACCGGGTCAGAACCTGCTACCGCAGTATATCCTGGCAAGCTCTGCGGATGCGGGCGCCAGCTTTCAATACAAAAGCATTTTGGTTGCCACCAGCAACGGGACAGCCAACGATTCGGCAAAACTTGCCTACAAATTACTGGTCGATCCCAGCGACACGCAACACCTGGCGTTCATTTATCCTTACCAGCCCGCCGGCGATTTCGACATCATGATGACCGAAACCTACAATGCAGGTACAACGTGGACAGCCCCACTGCGCATGAACGACGACCCGCTCGGCAATGGCAAGATGCAGGACATGGTTTGGGCCGATTTTGACGACAACGGCGCTTTGCTCATCGCCTGGCGCGATCGCAGGAACGCCCCCGGCACCGGCTATGCCACCGCTTCTGAGTTCTATGCCGCCTACCGACCGAAGGGCTCGCCCAACTTCAAGTCCAATTTCCAACTAAGCGAAACCCCGGTTGCCTACCACAACATACTGTCTCAAAGCGGAAATGATTTTATGGGCATCGAGTTGAGCCGCGACACCATCAGCGCGGTTTGGGGCAACACCAGGGACGGTTCGCTGGATATTTGGTTTGTGCGCATGGCGGCCTTGAGCGGGCAAGCGTCTGCAGTTGCTCAACTGGAAGGAGCAACTGCGGCTTTGAACATTTATCCCATTCCTTCTGCCGGAGTATTTAATGTGGCCATGAACACCGAAGAATCCATCAATGCGCTGTATCTATTTGACGCGCAAGGCAGGGAAATAATGCGCGTTTTTCCCAATTCCCAGACCACTTCTATCGATCTTTCCCGGTTTCCCGCCGGCCGCTATATGGTTCGTATTGAAAGCAATGACCGGGTTTATTCCC
>CAYVPM010000577.1:0-3508 GCA_964453475.1 uncultured Saprospiraceae bacterium
GGTTCCGGTTTCCAGGTCATCATTTTTCCAGAGGGCACAACTTCCGGACTGCAAGGCACCCTGCCTTTAAAGCGCGGCGTGTTCCAACTGGCTGCTAAAATGCAGCATCCGATTGTGCCAGTTGCCCTGGTTTTTGAAAAAAAAGAAGACTTTTGGGTCGGAAAAGAGTCGTTTCTCAGCCATGCAAGGCGGAGATTCAAGGAAAAAGAAATCAAGGTTGCGCTGCATTACGGCCCAAAAATTCAGGGGGAAAGTCATGAAACCCTGCTGCACGACACAAAAGCCTGGATAGACGCGCAACTTCAAACCCATTCTGCATAACAGTGCTATGTCAATTTTAAAAACGCTTCGTGCTTTTTGGCGCTTGCTGTACTTTGCCATGTACACAAGCCTGACGATCTCCCGGATACTCCTGCTCAACCTCATCAAAGGCGAAAACATGCAGCGTTCCATGCAAATCAGGAAAAACTGGGCGCGGCACCTGCTGTCCGCGATCGGTGTAAAACTGGACGTTCAAGGCACTGCCCCTGCATTTCCCTGCATACTGATGGGAAACCACCGCTCCTATCTCGATCCGATAGTGCTTATACACGATGTTATCGCCTGTCCCGTCTCAAAAGCCGAAGTGGCCAAATGGCCCATTGTAGGCTATGGGGCCAAGGTCACGGGCATTTTGTTCCTGCAAAGGGAGAGCAACAGCAGCCGAAAAAAAACGCTCAACGACATTGCGGTTAAGGTTCGTGAGGGTTTTTCCGTGATGCTTTTCCCGGAAGGCACCACCCATGCCGACCCAACATGTCACGACTTCAAACCCGGAGGGTTCAAGCTCGCCGCACAAGAAAACATCCCGATCGTACCTGTTGCCATTGAATACCGCTCGCCAAAAGATTACTGGATCGGCAACGACACCTTCTTGCCCCATTTCCTGAATCGATTTGCGGAAAAAGAAATGTGGGTTTCTGTGCGCTATGGGGCTCCCTTGCAAAGCAAGGACCCCGATTACCTAAGTACATCGGCAAAAAGCTGGATAAACGGGGAACTTCAGACAATTCAAAAGAGTTTTGTTTGATGCTCATAGAATTACGCTGGAGTTGCTATACCTTTGCGGCGCACCGGCCCCGTAGTTCAACGGATAGAATATAGGTTTCCGGAACCTAAGATAGTGGTTCGATCCCACTCGGGGCTACAAAAACAAACCATGAGTCATTCCCAATATCCGGGATGGCTCATACTTTTTTTACCAAAGTGCTTTATTATTGGCAATAAATTTGCCCTTTGTTTAATACTAAAGTCCTTGCGCCATGCATATTGATAAAACCATGAGAGTCAACCTTTTTCTCACGGCTTTGGTCGTGTTGGCATCCTATGCCACTTGTAAAAACCTTCAAAAGTCGACACCCCTCGCGCCACAGCCCGTCGATGAAACGCCAAACTACTCCAATTCCGGGTACAACTGGAAGGCTTCGCGCGTTATTGAAGGCGAAAACGCCGATGGCTACAAACCGCAAGCGCCGGCCCGCGTGCTAGTGCCTTGGGATAAAATCTCCCCTCCAAGCACCAGCCGCAAATCTTTTATGGCAACAGGTTGGTGGAACATCCGCATGGCCTACCAACCAACCGACACCACTGTGCACACCCACTACGTCGGAAAATCCCTCAAGTTTAGGGAAGACCAGACATTTGACATCCTCCAGCAGGATGGCAAGGTGCAGGAAACTGGCCATTGGGCCTACGACGACCCCAACAAGATATTGTACATCGCCTGCAAAAACACCTATTTCAACAATTCCTGGAAGTTGCAGGAAAATGGCTTCCGCATGGTCTGGATTGGCAACACCGATATCAACGTAACCGGAATCCAAATCCGCATGGATGGATCGAAAACAGCTCCAGACGGGCAATAATACTTACATTTGGGCCTTCTTTATCCTATCGCAAATTGTCAGTGAAATTATTAGCCTGCAATGAATAAAACAGCTTGGTTGATCTTTCTTTCTTGGATGTTCGTCGGTTGCACCAACAGTTCCACAGATTCGCCCAAAAACACAACAGTAAAAGTGATGGACAGCAAGCTAAATGCCCCAGCCTGGGCATCGAACGCCATTTTGTATGAGTGTAACGTCCGGCAATTCTCCCCTGAGGGCAATTTTGCCGGCGTTGCAAAACAGTTACAGCGCATAAAAGACCTGGGTGTCAATGTCTTGTGGCTCATGCCCATCCATCCCATTGGCGTAAAGAACCGGAAAGAAAGCCCTTCAGATCTTGGCAGCCCTTATTCCGTCAAGGACTATTATGCGGTCAACCCGGACTTTGGCACTGAAAATGATTTGAAAAACCTGGTTGCCAAAGCACACGAACTGGGATTGAAGGTGATCCTCGACTGGGTTCCGAACCATACCGCCTGGGACGCTGTCTGGATGGAGAAACACCCCGAATTTTACACAAAAATCGATGGTAAGCCAACAGCTCCCCTGAACGAGCATGGCGGCTCCACGGGTTGGGACGATTGTGCCGACCTCGACTACAGCCACAGTGGCCTGCGCAAAGCCATGATAGAGGCCATGCAATATTGGATCAAAACCGCTGACATAGACGGTTATAGGGTCGACATGTCAGGTTTGGTGCCAAACGATTTTTGGGAAGAAGTTCGCCCGGCACTTGATTCCATCAAACCTGTTTTCATGTTGTCGGAATGGCAGGACGAGCCCGCCCATTTCAAATCCTGCTTTCATTTCAACTACGGCTGGAAATGGAAAGACGTGACCAAAGACATTGCGGCAGGCAAGCAAAATGCCATTTCCCTCGATACCTTGCTGGATTTCCTGAACGGTTTTTACCCGGAAGGCTACCAACAGGTGTATTTCACCCAAAACCACGACGAAAACAGCTGGAGTGGCACAGAAACGGAGCTGTACGGCGACGCCGCCGAAGTTTTTGACGTCCTGATGTTTACCTGGCAAGGCATTCCAATGCTGTACAACGGGCAGGAGGATGGCCTTTCACAACGCCTCGCGTTTTTCAAAAAAGACCCCATCAAGTGGGGGCAATACAGCCAGACACCCTTTTTCCAGATACTGTGTGATTTGCGGAACAATAACAAAGCCTTGCACTCGGGGGCTGAAGGCGGAAAGTTGACAAAGATAAAATCCGACAAGGACGACCGGGTGTACGCTTTTACCAGGGAAAAGGATGGGGAACGGGTTGTGGTCATTACCAACCTGAGCAAACTTCCTTGTGTGGTTACGCTTTCGCCAAACGACAACACGCTGGGTTCTTACCTGAACGTGTTCGGCGCCAGTACCATCCAGGTGACCAAAGAAATGCAGCTGGATTTAAAGCCCTGGGGCTATATTGTGATGACCAATAATTGACGTGATCCATGCGGTTTCGTTATAAAAATATTTCCGCTTCGTCATGCCAATCAAGCATGAGCGAATGACCTGCTCCAAATAATGTCACCAAACGGCGAACATCAAAAAAGTCTCAACCACCGCCTCAGCATGGGTGG
>CAYVPM010000578.1:0-3500 GCA_964453475.1 uncultured Saprospiraceae bacterium
AGTAGCGCTGGTTTTTGCCCTTTCTCACCAGGTAAAGCGGTGGTTGAGCAATGTAAATATGGCCGTTTACGATCAGCTCGCGCATGTAGCGGAAGAAAAAGGTTAGGATCAGGGTGGTGATGTGGGAGCCGTCGATGTCGGCGTCGCACATGATCACGATCTTGTGATAGCGCAGCTTTTCGATGTTCAGGATACGGTGCCCTTCCTCGTTTTCGGAGATGCTGACCCCCAGGGCGGTGAACATGTTTTTGATCTCCTCGTTCTCATAAATCTTGTGCTCCAGCGCTTTTTCCACGTTCAGGATTTTACCGCGCAGCGGCAGGATGGCCTGTGTGTGGCGGTCGCGGCCCTGCTTGGCGGTGCCACCTGCCGAGTCGCCCTCGACGAGGAAAATCTCGCTGTCTTCCGGTTTGCGGCTGGCGCAGTCGGCAAGTTTGCCGGGAAGTCCGCTTCCGGTGAGTACGCCTTTGCGCTGCACCATTTCGCGGGCTTTCCGGGCGGCGTTGCGCGCCGTAGCGGCCAGCACCACTTTTTCGATGATGCGGCGGGCCGGGTTGGGGTTTTCTTCCAAAAACTGTTTCAGCGCATCACCCACGCAGCGCGATACGATGCCTGTCACTTCAGAGTTGCCGAGCTCGCCCTTGGTTTGGCCTTTGAACTGCGGCTCTGGTACTTTCACGGAAATAATGGCGGTAAGGCCTTCCATAAAGTCTTCACCGGAGATTGGGAAGGTGATTTTTTTGAAAAAGCCGCCGTCTTCGCCGTATTTCTTGAACTCGCGGGTGAGCGCGCGGCGGAAACCGCTTACGTGCGTGCCCCCATCGCGGGTACTGATGTTGTTGACAAAGGAGATCAGGTTTTCGGAATAGGAGGTATTGTACATCAACGCCACTTCCACGTCCACATTTTCTTCGTTGGTATGGATGTAAATGGGCGTTTCAATGAGCTTTTGTTTGCCTTCATCGATCCAGATTACAAATTCCTGCAAACCTCCTTCGGAATAGAAGAGCTCGGTTTTAAAACCGTCCTCGTCCTGCTCGCGCTCGTCGATCAGGGAAAGGCGCAGGCCCTTGTTGAGGAACGATAGCTCGCGCAGGCGGTGGGCCAGCACGTCGAATTTGTACACATCCGTCTCGAAAATCTCCGGGTCGGGCAGGAAATTGATGAGGGTGCCGCGCTTGTCGGTTTTGCCGATTTCGCGCACATCGTAGAGCGGTTTTCCTTGTTTGTATTCTTGCTCAAATACCTTGCCTTCGCGGTGCACCTCCGCGCGGAGGTGAATGGATAGCGCGTTCACGCAGGAAACGCCCACGCCCACGCCGTGCAGACCGCCGGAGACTTTGTAAGAGTCTTTATCAAACTTGCCACCGGCGTGCAAAACCGTCATAACGACCTCCAGGGCCGATTTTTTCAACTTTTCGTGCATCCCGGTCGGGATGCCGCGGCCGTTGTCGCGTACAGTGATGGAATTATTGGGGTGGATGACAACCCAAATATCGGAGCAGTGCCCTGCAAGGTGCTCGTCGATGGAGTTGTCCACTACTTCCCATACAAGGTGGTGCAGGCCTTTGGTATCGGTGCTGCCGATGTACATGCCGGGGCGCTTGCGCACGGCTTCCAAGCCTTCGAGGGCGGTAATACTGCTGGCGCCGTAATCGCTGGTGTCGGGGCGTTTTTGTTGTTCTTCCACAGGAATCTATTCGTCGTTTATAAAAAGAGTGCAAAGTTACGAAAAAGCGCCCCCTTTTCATAGACATTTTTGGATCAAAATGTTGTTTGTTTTTTGTTGTTATCAGGCTGGTTTTAAGAGTCTATTGCAACAAATTAGCAGCCTTTACCAACGCTTCAGGAAGCGGCTCCCCCAATTGCCTGGCGGCTTCCAAATCCTTTAATGCTTCCGTTTTGTTTCCAAATTTGACCCAGCAGCGGGCGCGGTTTACATAGTTGACGCCTTTTTTGGGATTGAGTCGAATGGCCGCGTCGAAATCCTCCTTGGCCGAGCGGTAATCTTGTTTTGCGTTGTAAAAAATGATGCCCCGGTTGCCCCTCGGCTCCTCGTTCTGAGGCTCAAGTTCTATGCATTTACCGTAATCGGCAATAGCCTGATCAGTTTTTTGCAGCTTGTCGGCGGTGAAGGCGCGCAAAAGGTAGGCCCTGGGCAAGTTAGGGTGGTAGCGCACAAAATTATCCGCATCTGCCATGGCCGCTTCATGGTTTTGCTTATTCAAATAGATGACAATGCGGTTCTCCAAAGAATTGGCGTGATCTGGCTCAACCTCAAGGGCAACGCTGTAATCAGCAAGGCTTTCGTCGTATCGCTTGAGTTTTGCCAACAGGTAATGGCCCCGGTTGGAACGGGCCACGTAACTCCTCGGGTACGCATCGATGGCTTTTGTCCAAAGCGACAGGCTATCTTTCCAAACCTGTACTTGCCCATTTGTTTTCAGGGCAAAGATGCCTGCCACCAGCAAAAACAAGCCAAGTACCGCTTGCTTCGCCGATGCCGCCCAGGGGCTTTCCGCCCATAGCATCGCCAACGAGAACAGCAATCCAATATAGGGCAGATACGTATAACGCTCTGCGATGACTGCATTGCCAAAGGCCAGGAATTGCAATACCAGCGCCACATTCACCGCATAAAAGGCAATGCCGAACACCACATGTTTTTGTTTCCTGAAATACCAAAGTGCGATGCCGGCAGCCAATGCCACGAAGAATGCCGAGTAGTATGAGCCCGGGAGTACGCCCGCATTCGGAAAGGGATGAATGGCCGACAAAGGGAATGGCCAGGCCAGCCGCAGGATGTATTCCCCGAATCCATAAACAGCAAAGGCCGCCCGCTGCCATACAGGATAATAAGTCTGGTCAGCAATGGCCACATCCGATTGGGTGCGCAAAGCCAGCAGGCCAAAGAGCAGGGCAAGGGCAAAAAAAGGCAGTTTTTCCAGCCATACTTTTTTGTCTTTCAAAGCGCGCCCCGAATACCAGTCAAGCAGTAGCAAAACTGCGGGAAAGGTCACCGCCGCAGGTTTTGACAACAAGGACAAGGCAAAAAGCGCCAATACCCCTATGTACTTCCCCCAGCTTGTCTGTTTGATGTAGCGTAAATAAAGCAACAGGGCCGCCAGAAAAAAGGCGCTGAACAGCACGTCTTTCCGTTCGCTGGCCCAGGCCACAGACTCCACGTGCATGGGATGCACCCCAAACAACAATGCCGTAATAAACCCTACCCAGCGGTTGCCCCCTGATAGCCGATAGGCCAGGTAAAATACCAGGCCGGTGTTCAGTAAATGCAACAACCAGTTGAGCAGGTGGTACGAAAACGGTGACAAGCCAGAAAGCTGGTAATTGAGTGCCAGGGAAGCCATTGTCAGCGGGTGATAGTTCGATACCACCGATTTTGAAAGGATGCCCGTCCAGTCGGGGCCCAGGAGCATGGGATTTTTAGTGATGTACAACGGGTCGTCCCAATTGGTGAAGCCATTGGACAACATGGGGAA
>CAYVPM010000579.1:0-3494 GCA_964453475.1 uncultured Saprospiraceae bacterium
GACAAACAACGATCAACTACACTTCTTCAGTGACCACCTCTGCCGACAAGCCCCGTTCCAGCAGGGCTTCGCAGTAGGGTATGAGTTCTGCTCGGGAGCCTGATTTAACGGTTGCCTTGCCTTTGTAATGGATGATGAGCGAAAGTTGTTCCGCTTGTTCGGTACTGTGGCCAAGCACTTTGATAAAACATTCGATTACCCATTCAAAAGAATTGACATCGTCGTTCCAGACGATGAGTTGGGAAGTGAAGCCGGTATCAATCTCGTCCTCCACCAATACTTCCACATCCTCTTCCCAGAGCGGCTTTTCGTAATTTTTTATGTTTGTAATGGTAGAAAACATGGCAAGGGCAAAAGGCTGGAGGTTATGCGTTGAGAGAAGTCAATACGTTATTTATAGCGTCAAAATTAGGTATTTCACCGGCATTTTCGAGTACCTCGGCATAACGGATGATGCCTTGTTTGTCGATGACAAACGCGGAGCGCTTGGAAACACCTTTCAAGCCCATGGCAAATTCCTTGTAAAGGCAATCGTATTTCTTGCTCACTGTTTTGTTGAAATCGGAAAGCAGGGGAAAGTTAAAGCCTTCATCCATCTTCCATTTGGCAAGGGTGTAGGGGCTGTCGACGGAAATTGCCAGAATCTGTGCATCCATGTCGTTGTACTGCGCCAGGCTATCGCGCATGAAACAGAGCTCTTTTGTACAAACGCCCGTAAATGCAAAGGGATAGAATAGCAGCACGACGTTTTTGTCATATTGCTCAGAAAGCCTGACCAGGGATTTGTCGGATGCCCGCAAGGCGAAATCAGGCGCTTTGTCTCCGGGTTGGAGCATGGTTTTTTTGTATTAATTTAGTTTCGGCTGCAAAAGTAGGCAATCCCGCCCAACCCGTCACAACTTAGGGTTTAATTCCTCAAAGCTGCCAGCAGCCAATCGCGTTCCGTCAATACTGGAGCCGCGCTGATTTCTGCCTGCAATTTTTCTCGATCGGCGGGGTTGCCCAGGTTGGTTGCCAATAATTTGCGGAGGTATTTTACAAAAGCCAGGTAGTTGTCGCGGTGGTAGCCCAGCACCTTTTTTCGGCGGATGTAGATTTGGATGTTGTCGAGTTGGTTTTCAAGCGCGTCCCATTCGTCCAGCCGATAGTAAATTTTTGACAAGATGGTTTTTGCCGTCAGGTTTTGCAGCACATCGTCGTACTCAATATGCAGCAGGTGCCGCATGGCCTCGCGCAGCTCGTTTTTTTCGTAGTGGTACCGCGCCAAAT
Source organism: uncultured Saprospiraceae bacterium (assembly GCA_964453475.1). Lineage (GTDB taxonomy): Bacteria > Bacteroidota > Bacteroidia > Chitinophagales > Saprospiraceae > M3007. The sequence continues at coordinate 1,270 of CAYVPM010000579.1, forward strand.
TGAAATTGACCGCACCTTCCCGGTGCTCTTCCCCGATCAGCGGGGCGTAGTTGTGCAAAAAACGCCAAACCCATTCAAATTCCCGAAGGCGCAATCCGGTACTGGTAATATTGTTGTACGTCCAACGCGACAAAGTGCCGTCTTCCAGCAAGGCGCCATGCTCCAGGCCTGTCTGATAAATATCGAATATCTCTCGAAAATAGCGTAGTTCTTGCTGGTTGATCTTGCGGATGCAAAAATTGATGGCCATGAGAAACAGGTCGTGGGTTTCTGCAAGCGAAAAAACCGCGGCGTGTCCCTGCAACAAAGTTTTTAATTTTGAAAAATGTACTTCGCTCTCAGGGCCACCCAATTGGGCATGATACCCATGAAAATAGGCGGCAACCGCGGGTATTTCCAGGTAGCGGTGGCCCGACAAGAATTCGAGGACATTGTCGAGCAAGCCTTTGTCGTAGGTTTGCTTGCTCACACTCTGGTGGCTTAGTAGCAGGCAGCCCGTGCGCAGTTTTTCACAGATAAATGCAACATCTTGTGCGTCAGACAGCTCCTGTGCGTTAAAAGCCTTGGCCCGCCCTTGTTGCAGTGAAAGGTGGTAGGATTCGATTTGAAGCCGGTAATCGGCTTGAAGGTAATCAAGTCCGCGACGGGTATCCATTTGGAGGCGTTTTCGCGCATACCGCAACATACCTGCAGCTGGCTCTGGCAACAACAAGCGGCGAAGCGCTTCCACCGTATCAGCATTGCGCAAATGAGCGTTTTTTTCCCATTGCTCCTGAGCCAGGAACTTTTCCACGGCATCGAGCAGGTAATTGCTGAGGTGGTACACCCTGCTGGACTCGGCGCCGGGCAACAGGGCGTCCGCTATGGCTTGTTTGTCTATATCGCCATCCTCCAGGTTTTCTTTCAAATAACCGAACAATTGCAGCACGCCGGCATGGGTGACGTGGTACGGCGAATGCAGGAATTTCTCCAGCGCGCGCAAGCGGTCTTTGGGAAGGGCACGGAGAATGGGCAAGAGTGGCGTCATGAGGAATATCGATGCATACGCAGGTGTGCTAAAAAATGTAAACAAAGATAAAGTATTTGAGAATAATTCTGAAAATCAACTAAATATTTTTGTTTTAAATATCTGATTATCAATCAATAAAATATTTTTTGTTGATTTTTTTACCTGAAAATCAACAAAAAATGTATTTGGATACCAAAAACCATCACAGCACTTTTGTATCGTGAAAAATAACACACAGTAAAACTTGCAATCCTCCCGTACACCATCACATGAAAAAGAATAAACTATGAGCGGCTTTCGGTATATTATATTCATTCTCAACCTGTTGATTTGCGCAGGTGCAAATGCCCAGGGATTTTACCAAACCTATTCCCCGGCCTCATCCACGGCATATGATGTGCTGCAAACCAATGATGGCGGGTATTTTTTGGCCGGCTTTGTCGCGAGCGATTCGACTTTATTCCTACAGCGGGCAGATGCAAGCGGGCAAGCTCTTTGGGCCAACAACCTCAATTTAAACCGCTCAAAGGCCATCGCCGCCTGCAAAGCTGCCGACGAGGGCTTTGCCGTGCTCACGGAGTTCTACGCCGATACGAACGGGTTTAAAAATGCGGTGCTGAAACTCGATGCCGGCGGTGCGATTAACTGGACGCGCGTGATAGATAACTTCCTCCTACCCAACGGCTTGCGCGACATTGTTGCCACCGATGATGGCGGTTTTTTGGTGGCCGGCGACACCCGTGACATAAGCATGGCTTTTCAAAACTGGCTGGTAAAAATTGCCCCTGACGGGAATATTGCCTGGCAAAAAACTTATGGCGATTTTCAGCACACTAGCCGCATCATAGCACTCTCAACCGGCAATTTTGCCATTAGCGGGGGACGAAATGGGGGCGATTTCTCGCTGGCGGTGCTGACACCTGCAGGTGACTTGGTATGGCAGCAGGTGTACGCCAAACTGCACTACCAAAGAGCCTATGACCTGCTGGAAACGGAAGATGGCGGTATCACCATCATGGGAACAACACAAAACCTTTCCTACGACCTCGGCATCCTGAAAACCGACATCAACGGCACAGAGCAATGGTTTAAAAACATATATCCTTACCCGGTTCCCAACCTCGTAATTGTTAAAAGCTTTGCACAGGACACTTTGGGCAACTATTACCTGCCGATTTGGGACGGCAGTACCAATGGTGAACTGTTGAAGCTAAAC
>CAYVPM010000580.1:0-3494 GCA_964453475.1 uncultured Saprospiraceae bacterium
GGCCCAAAAAGATTCCAAATGCTGTGCAAACCGTCCACCGTCCACCGTCTACCGTCAACCGTCAACCGTCAACCGTCAACCGTGTAAAGGCAAAAAGACTTCGGCCATCATGCAGCGGGCTGAGCCGCCGCCGTAGGTTTCGATGGTATTGATGGGGCTGTGCAGGAGTTGGGTGTGTCGCTCTAATTGGGCGATCTGGGCTGGGTTGAGGGCCTGGTAGGCGGTGCTGGACATTACCAGAATCGTTTGACCACTCAAGTTTTGCACCTGGAGCATGTTGCCTGCAAAAGCATTCATTTGATCCAGGCTGATGTCGACAATTTCCTTGTTCGTTTCGCGGAATTGTGTTTCCAACATGTCGCGTTCCTGGCTGTCGCGCACCGTATCGAGACAGATGACGACAAATGTTTCCCCCATGGCCATCATGACATTGGTGTGGTAAATATCCTGTCCATTACCATCCACGGCATGAAACACTACTTTTTGGTACCCAATTTTTTCGCATAATTCTTCCAGCAAGCCCGATTCGGTGCGCGGGCTCAGGCAGGCGTATGCGAGGCGATTCTGGTGATCAAAAATAATGCTGCCGGTACCTTCTAAAAAGCGGTTTCGGGATTCGTTGCCTTCAAATTGCAGGCGGGCATCGCTCCTGAAGCCTTTGGACAACACGGTTTGGACAACCGACTCCTGCCTTTCAAGCCTTCGCGTCGGAGCAAACATAGGGTAGGTAACCATAAAGCCCTCCTGGTGAAAAGTCACCCAGTTGTTCGGGAAAACGGCATCCGGCTTGACAGGCTGTGGACTGTCATCGGCTACAATTACATTCACCCCAGCAGCGCGAAGCTTGGCAACAAACGCGTCAAACTCCATCAGGGCATTGCTGCGCATTTCATCCGCCGACATACGACCGTCCCGGCTCTGAAAGGCATTACTGTCAGCTGTTTCTTCGTTGAACCCAAAATTGGCTGGGCGAACCATGAGGATATGTGGTGTAGTTTGGCGACGCATTTTCGTTGAATGATGAGTGATGAATGATGAGAGAGGAATTGGGGACAAAGTTAGGGGGGAATGAGATATTAGTCGCCTGTGGATGACAAATGCTTGGAAGGGAACAGCTAACATTGTATAAGGAATAGCGAACTCAAGGTATCCCTCACGCCGCCGGGTTTTGTGCATTCCGATGTTTGTAATCAATTCAAAATCAGTTGAATCAATCAGGGCCAATCACAAAAATCAGGCGAATCATAGTATAACTTTCTACATTTGCGCAACATTTCGTTAATCGCAATAAAATCTGTAGCAGGTTTTCGCCTGAAAGGTATCGCAACACCTCATTTGTGGACAATATTGCGCCCGAAAATTTACACAACAAGCAAAATGGCAAAAAAGCATACTCCCGTTCAAGGTAAAAAACAGCAGCAAACAGCTCAGTCAAAACCATCCAACAAAGCCGGCCGTGGAGCGTCTGCTAATTCCGGTTGGCTAAGCTTTGCATTGGTTGCCATGGCCATAACGGCGGCCTGCTACTTCCCCAGCCTCTCCAACGGCCTGGTGAATTGGGACGACGACCCCAACATCACCGAAAACCCGAACCTGGAAATGGTCGGCAAAGGGCAATCCTTTGGCACAACGGTCTCCAATATTTTCGATATTGAAAAAGGCGCCGTTATTGGCAACTACAACCCGCTGCCCATCCTGACTTTCGCCATTGAAAAATCTGTTTCCGGCGGCGAATTCAGCCCGGGCTTTGTGAAGCTGATCCATACGGACAACTTGTTGCTGCATTTATTGACCGTGTTTTTCGTCATGAAATTGCTGCTGGCCATGGGTTTTGGCAACTGGGGCGCTTTTGTTGGGGGCCTGCTCTTCGGCATCCACCCGATGCGCGTGGAGTCAGTGGCCTGGGCTACGGAGCGAAAAGACGTGCTGTTTGCCGTTTTCTTTTTTGCTGCCCTGGTGTACTACATGAAATGGCTCAAGCAGCATGAGCGTGGTGAAAACAGAACGGGCACTTACATCATCATGCTGGTGCTGGCGCTGCTTTCCTGTTTTTCAAAAGTGCAGGCCGTCACCTTGCCGCTTTCCATGCTGGTATTGGATTATTGGCATCGCAGGCCCTTGAAATTCAACCTAATACTGGAAAAATCGCCGTTTTGGCTGATCTCGCTGGCATTCGGCTTGATAAACCTCTACACCTTGAAACAACAAGGCTCCACCAATGACGAACTGACCAATTTCAACCTCCTCGACCGGCTTTGCATTGGCGCCTATTCCCTGGTGGTTTACTTGTACAAGCTCGCTGTACCCTACCCGATGTCGCCGCTGTACCCCTATCCCCGGCCCTTGCCTGTTTGGGTTTACCTTGCACCACTGGCTTTTGCCGGCCTGGCTTATGGTATCTGGCGGGCCTGGAAGTCGGACAAGCGAATTTGGGTCGTCGGAGGCCTGTTCTTCTTTTTCAATGTGATGTTCCTGTTACAGGTATTGGGCGCCGGCCAGGGCTTTTTGGCCGACCGCTTTACCTATGTGCCCTATTTTGGCTTGTTCGCCATCATTGCCTGGTATTTTGAAAAAAATTACGAGGACCCAAAATGGAAGGGCATGCTTACCGGAGCGCTGGTTGGCATCGGCCTGGCCTATGCTTTCTGGACGGTTAAACAAATCGGGATTTGGGAGAATGGGGGAACGCTTTGGACGCATGTAATGAAATACGAAAAAAAGACCAATTCCCTGCCATATTGGAACCGGGGGCAGTTTTACCGCAGCCTGGGGAATTTCGATTTAGCCCTCAAGGACTATACACAGGCAGTGGAGATTGAGCCCAAAAACCCGGAATTGCTCAACAGCCGCGGCAAAACGTATTTCGACATGGCCATGTCCGGGAAATTCAAAAACAAAGAGGCCGAATACGTCCAAAAGGCCCTGGCCGATTACACAGAAGCACTGACTAAACCCCGCATCAAAGAAAAATCGAAAGCGGAAGTGCTCATCAACCGGGGCGCGGCAGAAGGGGCGCGGGGCAACAATAGCCAGGCAATCATTGACATGACAGAAGGCTTAAAAATAGACCCTACCAATAAAAACGGCTACTTCAACCGATCCATCGCCTATTTCTCCCTGCAGCAATACGAAAAAGCGCTGGCCGATTACGATGAGTACCTGAAATACGACCCCAATAACGCCAACGTGTGGTATGAAAGCGGCATGATAAAACGCAGCATGAACCGCAATGAGGAAGCCATCAAATCACTCGACCAGGCCATTCGGCTCAACCCAAATATGGGCATCGCCTATTTGGAAAGGGCACGCGCCAAAGCCCAATCGGGCAATAAGGCAGCCGCACAACAGGACTACCAACGCGCACAGCAGATGGGGATGAAAACCGGGGAGATGGACCAGCGGCTGATGCAGGGGAATTGAGAAAAGTTGGCGAGTTGGCAAGGGGCAAGTTGGCAAGGGGCAAGTTGGCAAGGGGCAAGTTGGCAAGGGGCAAG
>CAYVPM010000581.1:0-3492 GCA_964453475.1 uncultured Saprospiraceae bacterium
GGGGTTGCTGATATCCAGGATGTAGAGCGCAGCGCTGGATCCCAAAAACACCGTGTTGTCGTAAATGGTGATGGTTTCCAGGCCATAGTCTGTTTCCAGCCGGTGCACCAGTTTGGGATTCGCTGGATCTTGAACGTCGTAGGTCTGCACCTCATTGAGGTTCAGCACATACATGTAGTTTTGGTACACCGCGAAACGGGTGATGGATCCCGATTTTCCAGAAGCTAATTCAGAGGCGGCATCTTTCGCACAAGCAAAAAACAGCAAGGCCCCAACAACAAAAAAAAGTAGCTTTTTCATATTATATCAAAATTAATTTTCATCATTCAACTCATCTCTCATCTCTCAATTCAATTCGTCCAACACTGCGCATCCAGCACCGTCCCATCTATCCAGTCCACCACCGCACCCTTCGATTCGTCCACACATTCAAAAGCGCCGCTGTAGAGTGGCGGGTACAAAGCAGGATTGATGACCCCTTTTATCCGGTTTATCTCCTTGATTTGCAACAAATTACCGATATCAATCACCACCAGGTCTTTCCAGCTGTCGGCGTAGAGTACGGTGTCGTTGATCGTAAAATCGGTGGCAGCGGGGATTTTTAAAAAAGTCAGGTTTATGGTGTTCAGGGAGTCTTTGATGTTAAAAACGTGGATGCCTTTTCGCTGCTCCAGCATAAATAGCAAGGTATCTCTCAGGAAAATGGTTCCGGACAGTCCTATACGCTGCGGGGCTTCGTTTTTTATGTCGAGCAATGCATTGAAGGGCAGGTAAACGGGCTTTTTCCCCGGGCCATCATAGAAATAATACTCCTCCTTGCCGCAGCCTGCGAGCAGGAAAAGCAATGCCAAAATGAAGGACAATTGAGCAAGACAGTAACGCATGGAAGTTGGCGTTGTTGATCGTAAACCAATTACGGGAAAGATATGGAGAAGGTTGGGTAAGGCAGGTTTTTTTAATAACCTATTTTGTCTCCTTTCTCCTCCCATTTCCTAAAAACTTCCAGCGCCTCCTCGTGCAGCAACTGTTCCATGGGAATCTTCCGCGCTCCGATCGGCGCCGCCATTTCCCGGTAAATAAAATCGTCGTCGAAAGCGATGGCTGCGGCATCTTCCCTCGTACAGCCGAAATACACTTTTTCCGGCCGTGCCCAATAGATGGCGCCCAGGCACATAGGGCATGGCTCGCAGGAAGTGTACATGATGCAGCCATCCAGTTGAAAGTTGTTCAAGTTTTTGCAGGCATCGCGGATAGCGACGACTTCGGCGTGGGCTGTTGGGTCGTTGTTGGAGGTTACCTTGTTGTTCCCCCGGCCTACGACAACGCCGTTTTTGACGATAATAGCGCCAAAAGGGCCGCCTTCGTTATTTTCCATGCCTTTGAGGGATTCCTGGATGGCCAGGCGCATGAATGTGTTGTCTTGATCCATATATTAATTGAGAGATGAGATATGAGATATGAGTGATGAGAGATGAGTGGGCACGATATCTGAACTTTTTGTGGAGAAGAGCTTTTCAGCCCCCTTTTTCTTGGTATTCTTCTTTCAGGTTCTGGGCACAGAATGTAGGATAATGGGCACATCATCTCTCATCTCTCATCTCTCATCTCTCATCACTAAAACGATCTCTCCCGCAATGCTCACCGCGATTTCCTCCGGCGTCTGGCTGTTTATCTTCAGCCCAATCGGGGCGTGTACCTTGTTCAATGCCGCCGCCGGGATGTTATCGGCACGGAGCTTTTCGAACAGTGTTTCCACCTTTTTGGCACTACCCAGCAAGCCCAAATAGCGGACGTTTTTACTGAGTAATTTCCGCAGCACCGTTTCGTCGCTGCGGTAGCCAAGTGTCATGATGACCACATAAACATTGTCGCCTTCGGGTACATGCGCGCCCGCTTGCGCGTAGTCGGGCAGCAAGTGCTTTTCATGGGCAAAGGTATTTTGTTCAGCGGTACTGAGCCCGGGCCTGTCGTCGAAAAGGCAGATGTAAAAACCCAAACGGGACATCAGTTCTGATAAAGCAAGCGCGCAATGCCCGGCGCCGAAGATATAAAGCCGGTGTTGGAAGCCGATTTTTTCCTCAAATAGCCAATCTTGTTCCCCTGTTTGCTCGAAATAAAAGCAGGCTTCCCGCTGACTTGTTTCCAACATGGTAATGGAGGAACTGCGCACCTGCAACACTGCATTGCAATGGCTTTGCAGGCATTGGAGCATTTCGCGGGCAAGTTTCAGGTGCTGCGCCTGCATTGGGAAAAACAGCAGGGTTTGCTCGCCGGAACAAATCATGCCGCTTTGATTTTGGGGGCTGTCTTTGTGGTGGAACTGTTTTTTTACAAGCGTACCAGCCTCCTGTTTTTGAAGCCTTTCCCTGGCCAATTCCACCAGCTTCACCTCCATAATGCCGCCGCCGATACTGCCACAAAGTTCGCCACTTGCTGTAACGGCCATTTTGAAGCCTTGCCTGCCGGGACTGCTGCCCTTGCTTTCGGCCACAATCAGCAGCATGACCGGCTTTTGCGCCCTCAGGTGTTTGGCAATGAAGCGCCACAGGGCAATGGCTTTGCTCATGGTGAAGTTGCATACAGATTCATCAACACCTTCTCCGCTGTAAATGGCGCATCAAAAGCGGGATTTACCGTCTCATTAAACGCCCGCACAGCATCCCGAATCGCAAAATACGCCCCGATGCCGTACATCAGCGGCGGCTCGCCAACAGCCTTGGAACTGAACACGGCGAGGTTGTCGCGCTCGGTGGCTAACGGCACAACCTCTATTTCCCTGGGCACTGCATAGATATCCGGTATTTTGTAAGAGGACAAAGCATTGGAGCGCAAGCGCCCCTTTTCGTCGTACACCACTTCCTCCATTGTCATCCAGCCGAGCCCTTGCACGATGCCGCCTTCTATTTGCCCGTTGTCAACAGCGGTATTCATGGATTTGCCAAAATCGTGGCAAGTTTTGACAAAATCGATCTCGTAAGTGCCGCGCAGGCAATCCACTGTGGCTTGCACGATGGCCGTGCCGTACACATGGTAAGCAAAAGGATGGCCTTTGGCTTTCTCCCAATCGAAATGGACGCCCGGAGTGGCATAGTGGGCGTGTTCGCTGAGGCTGACACGCTTCAGGTGCGCCGCCTCAACCAGGGCTTTCCAACTGAGCGATGTCTGTTCTTTATGATGCCAAACCCAGCCGTTTTTGATGTCGATATCCTTGCTTTCGGGAAGCCCCATAGTTTCGGAAGCCACATCTTTCAAGCGTTCCAAAATAGCCTGGCAAGCCATTTGCGTCGCTTTGCCGTTCAGGTCTGCCGTAGCAGATGCGGCAGAAGGGGAGGTGTTTGCGATGCGCAAGGTGTTGGTACTGTGCACCTTGACTTGCTCGGGGGGAACGCCAAAGGTTTGGGCGGCCACTTGCAGCATCTTGGTGTTCACCCCCTGCCCCATCTCTACGGCTCCGGTGGATACGGCCACAGAGCCATCGGTGTACACATGCAC
>CAYVPM010000582.1:0-3482 GCA_964453475.1 uncultured Saprospiraceae bacterium
GAGCGGCACCTGGTTCATGATTGCAGCGCCATCCACCAGCCAGCCCACAGCGCCGATATCGGCCCAGGAGAGCGTGGGATAATTGAAAATGGAGCTGTACTTGGCTTTTCCCGAGTGCAGTTCTTCATACATTTGGTCGCGGCTGACGCCCAGTGTTTCGGCGGCGGCATAGAGGTACAACCCATGACCGGCTTCGTCCTGCACTTTGGCCAGCAGCGCCACTTTCCGGCGCAAGCTTGGGGCACGGGTGATCCAGTTCCCCTCAGGCAACATGCCGACGATTTCAGAATGGGCGTGTTGGCCAATTTGGCGAATGAGCGTTTTGCGGTATGCGTCGGGCATCCAGTCTTTTGGCTCAATCTTTTGCTCGGCGTCTATGCGCGCCTGGAAGCGTTGTTCTAAATCAGCCTGTGTGCTCATAATCGTAGTTATTTTATGTCAAAATCTACCTTTATCCTCGGTGTTTTGGGGTGCGATTGACAAGTCAGGATAAACCCGGCTTCCACCTCATGGGGGTCGAGGGCATAATTGACCTCCATTTCAACTTCTCCTTCCATAAGCTTGGCGCGACAGGTACAACAAACACCGCCCTTGCAGGCGAATGGCAGATCAGCGCCGGCAGCCAAAGCCGCATCCAAAACCGCCTGCCCTTCGTGGATCGGCACGTCGAAACGGACACCATCCAGGCGGATTTCGGCGTGGGCGATGACGGTTTCAGGCGTAGCTACTATTTGCTTTTGCACTGCCTTCTTCCCGGTACCAAACAACTCAAAGTGTATTTTTGATTTGGAAACGCCTTGTTTTTCCAAGGCCTCCCGCACATTTGCCGTCATATCTTCCGGGCCGCACACAAAATACTGGTCTGCCGACAATAAATCGGGTAATTTTTCAAAAATCTGCGTCAGGCGCTCCTGGTCGATCCGCCCGCGCTGCCACTCGGTGTCCATGCGCTCGCGACTGAGGATATACAGCACCCGCAAACGGCCCAGAAATCGGTTTTTCAAGCCTTCGATCTCTTCTCTGAAAATAACGGAAGCTGCGTTTTTGTTGCCGTAAACCAGGGTCACATGTGCGCTTGGTGTGGACTCGAGCACGGTTTTCAGGATGGAAATAATGGGTGTAATGCCCGATCCGGCGGCGAACAATACGTAATTTCCTTCCGGCTCCAGTGCAATGGTGGCAGGAAAAAAGCGGCCATCGGGCGGAGCAACTTCCAGGATATCACCTTTCTTCAGCTTTTCATTGGCAAAGCTGGAAAATACACCCCCATCCACTTTTTTTATAGCAACACGCCAACAAGCCTCCAAAGGGCTGCTGCAAAGGGAATAGGAACGGCGCACGTCTTCTTCGCCAATGTGGGTACGCAAGGTGAGGTACTGGCCCTGGGTAAATGAGAAGACTTCTTTCAAGTCGTCCGGCAGCTCGAAAGCTATGGAAACGCAGTCCTTGGTTTCACGTCGGACATCGGAAATTTTAAGCGGATAGAATTTCATTTTTCGACGGCGAAGGTCGCTCAAAACTGCCCAAAGTTGGGAATCAAACGGGCAAGAATACTTTGATAATTGCTAATTCCCAACCAATTCAGGCTAATGGTGTTTTACTTTTGCCGCCAGTAAGGGGCAAAATCAATTTAAAGCATTACAGACCCCTGATTTTTCGGAGCAGCAGCATAGCATGGCAACATTTTCAATCAACCTGAAAGACGGTAACATCATAAAGTCGACAGAAACCATTGTCGGCATCGACCTCGGCACGACCAACAGCCTTGTGGCCTATATCAAAGACGGGGCGCCAATTTGTGTTAAAGGAAAGGACGGACGCAGCACCCTTGTGCCTTCCGTATTGCATTTTGATGAAAACCAATCGGTTACCGTTGGGGATGCAGCCAAAGAAAAGCTGATCACAGATCCCGCCAACACCATTTTTTCGGTAAAACGCCTGATGGGCAAATCCTTCAAAGACCTGTCGGATCAAGCCCAGTACTTTGGCTACCAAATTCTCGACGATGACGAGGATGCGCTGGTAAAAATTCGTGTAAAAGATAAATTTTTCACGCCCATCGAACTCAGCGCATTGATCCTCAAGGAATTAAAAACGCGCATCGAGGCGGAATTGAATACGGAAGTCAACAAGGCTGTTATCACCGTACCAGCCTATTTCAACGACAACCAACGCCAGGCCACCCGCGATGCAGGCAAGCTCGCCGGGCTCGACGTGCTGCGCATCGTGAACGAACCTACTGCAGCAGCCCTGGCTTACAGCCCCACACAGCAAGGCGCCACAGCGGTGTACGACCTGGGCGGTGGCACTTTCGACGTTTCCATCCTGCAAATCCAGGACGGCATTTTTGAGGTGCTGTCCACCAACGGCGACACCTACCTGGGCGGCGATGATTTCGACCGCGCCATCATGCTGCATTGGATAAAAACATTGGGTCTGAACGAGGATATTTTAGCGAAAGACAAGGCTTTTGGGCAAGAAATACGGCTTGCGGCTGAAGCTGCGAAGAAAGCGCTTTCCAGTGCGGAATCCTTTGAAGGCGAGGTTAAGGGTTTAAAAATAAGCCTAAAAAAAGCCGATTTCGAGGTTTTGATACTGCCTTTTGTGGAGCGCACCATCGACTGTTGTAAAAATGCCTTGCGCGATGCCAAGCTCAAGGTGGAGGATATCGGCAAGGTGATACTTGTTGGCGGCAGCACCCGTGCTCCCTTGGTCAAAAAAATGGTTTCGGAATTTTTCCAGCAGCCCGTTTTCGACGACATCAACCCCGACGAGGTGGTCGCGATGGGCGCCGCCATTCAGGCCGATGTGCTGGCCGGCAACCAACAGGATATTTTGCTGCTGGACGTGACGCCACTGTCGCTGGGCATCGAGACCGTTGGCGGCTTGATGGATACCATCATTCCCCGGAACTCAAAAATCCCTACCAAAGCCGGCCGGCAGTACACCACCAGCGTGGATGGCCAGAAAAACCTTAAGGTCAGTGTTTTCCAGGGCGAGCGCGATCTGGTGGAGCACAACCGGAAATTGGGGGAGTTTATCCTGAAAGGCATCCCGCCCATGCCCGCAGGTCTGCCCAAGATTGACATCCAGTTCATCCTCAACGCAGATGGTATCCTCACGGTGCGCGCCAGCGAGCTGCGCTCCGGCCTCGAAACACAGGTTGAAATACGCCCGACATATGGCATTAGCGAAGAAGAAATGGCCCTGATGCTGATCGACAGCATCCAGCACGCGAAAGACGACATGGCGGCCCGGGGACTGCTGGAAGCGCGGAATGAAGCCAATAACCTGCTGCTTTCCGGCAACAAGTTCCTGAAACAGAACGAGGCGATCTTGTCGGCAAAGGAGAAGGATACCACCAAAGTCCTGCTCGGCAAGCTTCAGAACGCTGTAGCCGGCACGGATAAAGACTTGATCCTGAAATGTATAGAAGAACTGAATACCTATACAAGCCCACTGGCGCACCGGGCGATGGATGT
>CAYVPM010000583.1:0-3482 GCA_964453475.1 uncultured Saprospiraceae bacterium
AGATCTTGTTGTTGAAAAAAGGCAAGAAGGATTCTTTTTAGTCGCAATCCGCCTTTTCGCAGAGGAGGGTTAAAAGTTTGAAAATCCGCATCCGCCATCTCTTAATCAACAGTCGCAATCCGCCTTTTCGCAGAGGAGGGTTAAAAGACGTGCAGAACTCTTCCGGTGGTAACTGGCAATCATGGGTCGCAATCCGCCTTTTCGCAGAGGAGGGTTAAAAGCTGATCGCGGCAATTGACGATGCAAAAAAATCGGGTCGCAATCCGCCTTTTCGCAGAGGAGGGTTAAAAGACAAATGAGTGACTGGGAAGCAAAAACGGAATGGGTCGCAATCCGCCTTTTCGCAGAGGAGGGTTAAAAGACGATCATGAAAAATCGCCGCAGCCAGTTGATGCAAGTCGCAATCCGCCTTTTCGCAGAGGAGGGTTAAAAGGCCAGCGTACAGGAAAGTTTACGAGAGCGCATTAAATGGTCGCAATCCGCCTTTTCGCAGAGGAGGGTTAAAAGATTTTTGGATGATGATAGGCGTAATTACCTTGAAAGCGGTCGCAATCCGCCTTTTCGCAGAGGAGGGTTAAAAGAAGAACTAAAATGGAACCTCCAGCAACTTCAAAGTCCTAGTCGCAATCCGCCTTTTCGCAGAGGAGGGTTAAAAGAAATTCAGCGAATACCTTAACTGCATCGCCGCAATAGTCGCAATCCGCCTTTTCGCAGAGGAGGGTTAAAAGAGTATTTTCGGAGTCAATTTATTCGCAATCAGGTGCTTGCTTTCAAAAACCCGTCGCAGATTTTAGTTAAAATGTATTAAAGTTTTCTTAAAAAAATAGTTGTTTTTGCTGAAAAAAAGTCAAAAAATCGGGTTCGTCGCAATTTTATATGCTTGACAATGAACAAGTTGCACGGTAAAAATGGCGCGTAGCTGACAAATATAGCTGTTACCGCAATACAACTTGCAGTCGCAAATTCCGGGTTTTTCTGCCAATTTCCAAATTTACCCCCCAATTTTGTCATACCAATCTGATTTGCATTCACTAAACCGATTTGTAACATGAACCTATTACCGGTCCCCCCCGCCAAATGCCATCCATCTGCCGCCCACCGTCCACCGTCAACCGTCAACCGTCGACCATCAACCGTCAACCGTCAACCGTCCACCGTCAACCGTCAACCGGTTCGTCTGCACATGCAATTTTTTGTTCATCCTTTAATATCTTTTCTATTATGGACTCTCTCATCAACATTCAACATTTCGGCGCCAAACTGCGTTCGAAAGACGGGCTTTTTACCGTTACGCTGCCCGACCTGAACGGCGGCGCGACGCGTGTAGAGGAATTCGCCGCCCCTCATGTGCAGACCATCCTGCTGCACCCCAAAACCAGCCTCACAACCGATGCCGCTTTGCTGGCCGAACAACACGGCATCACTTGCATCATCCTCGATGAAAAAGGGGAGCCCACTATTTTCCTCGCCGGCACCCGCCCCAGCCGCTCTCTTGAAATCTGGAAACACCAACTGCTGCTGCACGGCACCCCTGAGGGCCTCGACTTCGCCCGGGAATGGCTCTGCGTAAAAGTGCAGCGAAAACTGGAGTGGCTGCCCAAACTGAAAAGTTACCGACAGGATCAGCCCGACGCGCTCAAGATTATCGATGAAACCAGCGCCTCGCTCCAGGAAACCCTCACCAGACTCCGCAACCAATCGCTCCAAAACGTCCCTGTGGCAGCCGCCGAACTCCGCGGCATCGAAGGCAACGGCCACAAAACCTACCTGGCACTCATCAACGCCCTGCTGCCCCGACAATACAAGTTCGACGCGCGCAGCCGCCAGCCCGCCCAGGATCTCTTCAACGCCATGCTGAACTACGGATACGGAATCCTCTACAACTGGACCGAATCGGCACTCTGGGAATCGGGCGCAAACCCCTACTTCGGGTTCCTGCACAGCGGCGAACGGCAGCACAAAGCTTTGCTATTCGATTTCATCGAGTCCTACCGGCCCTGGGTCGATCGGGTGGTGTTCAAACTCTGCGTGCGCAAGATCGCGACCCTTCAACACGTCGAGCCGCACGCAGACGGCGGCGGCCTGTGGCTCAACAAAGAAGGCCGTAAACTGCTGGCAACCGCAGTTTACGAAAAATTCCGCCGCAAGCTGTCGCCTATCGACGGCGAAAATGCCTGGACACTGCGCAGCTCCATCGCCAAAGATGCCGTGCACTTCGCCCAGCGCATGCTCCGCCTCAAAACGCTTCTAGGCACACACCCCAAGCGGACGCAGCATTCTGTCAGCCTGTTGGCGCTCTAGCTTTACCGCTGCCAAACATAGCTATAATGCGGCGCCCACGCCTGCCGTTGTACCCTCCTCAAACCTGATGAACAAAAAAGCTGCCGCGTCAATGCACGCGCCATCCGCCGGATACGGCAATTGTCCAGGAAAATCGAAATGAAGTTTGACAATATTGCAATGCTGAACCTGGCGACACAGCCCCAGGCAAAGGTGCTACGCGTCTGTCCATAGATAGTCCACCTCACGCCAACCTGAACCCAGCGGTCAGGCAACCTTGAAACCCCAAAAAACGAAACCTGAAAATGTACACTTGCATCGCATACGACATCAGCAGCAACCGCACGCGCCTGCGCGCCAGCAAAAGCTGCAAAAAAACGGGCCTGGTACGGCTGCAGAAATCGGTGTTCGCAGGCAAGGCCAGCGCGGCGGCCATCGCGGAGCTGGAGGCCGAGATACGCGCCTTGCTGGCGCCGGGCGACAAGTTTGTGGTGATACCGCTCGACAAGCCGGGTTTTTTGGCTCTGGCAGAGCAGTCGGGTTGCGCAGCGGTTCGGAGGTTGGGGGAATTGTTTGTGTATCGGGAGTTGTGAACCCCACCCCCAGCCCCTCCCCCTTCGGGGAGGGGGGCGGCATTGGTCTTCGGAGGTTGATTTTGGGTACTTTGGTTTTTTGGATTTTGGTTAAGATTCATCATTTGTCATTCATCATTCATCATTCATCATTAATCATTAATGTATTACTTCCAACATTATAAATCCGAGCTTTCCACGCCCCAGCTCCGCGGCTTGGCAGATCGTTTCGAGGCCGTCCAAACTACTCAGGATTTGGCAGAATTACTGAAACGTCCGGAGCCAACCCTGATGAAGCTTGCAGAGTCGCCGCAGTATTTCGAGTTCTACATACCCAAGCCCGGCGGCGAGCGGCGCTATATCCAGAACCCGGAGCCTGCGCTGAAATCCCTGCAGTCGGAGCTCAACCGCTACCTGCAGGCTGTTTATTATTTTGTGCGCCCGGAAGCTGCGCACGGCTTTCTGATCAGTCCCAATGACGAAACGCAGCCGCGCAACATCTACACCAACGCCCTGGCGCACGTGCGCGGGCACTGGTTTCTGAACATCGACCTGCGCGACTTTTTCCACACGGTGACCGCCCGGCATGTGTCGACGCTTTTCCAATATACCCTGGGCTTTCCTGCACCC
>CAYVPM010000584.1:0-3481 GCA_964453475.1 uncultured Saprospiraceae bacterium
GCCGTGTCCCGAATGGTCTGCGCCGTGCATCGTGCCCTCCATAACTGTTCCATCGGGCATTGTGTGTGTGCTGTGCTTCGAGTGATCTACAATGGATGATTTGCCATGGTCGGGATGTTGGTGTTCCATAGTTTGTTATTTTAAAATCACTTTTTCAGTGCCCAAAATCACATCTTCCAGACGAGCCGTCAGCAAATAAGCTCCTGCCTGAATCCCCGTAGTTTTGAGTATAAAAACTTGCTTGTCAGTCGTTTTTTCAAACCCGGCGTAGTTCCGAATTTGCTTGCCAACCGCATCCGTCAATTCAAAATTCACTTTCCCTGTCTTTTTCAAGTGTATCTCGGCCGATAAAAAGCCACCCGAGGATATCGGATTTGGGAAGACACGAAATGATGCTACAAAGCCTGGCTCGTTCGTGTTGACGGTATTGATAATAATAGTCTGCATGGCGGATGCCGTACCGCATGGCCCCGTCGACAGGAGGGTCACGGTGTAAGTCCCATCATTTGTGAAGGTGTGTGACGGACTGATTTGGGTACTTGTACCTCCGTCGCCAAAATCCCAGAAATAACTGCTGGCATTGTTCGAGGTATTGGTAAAGGAAGCCGTTGCACCGATTATGGAATGAGTGAAACCGGACGCAGGTAAAGGATTCACAGTAATAGAATTCGGCTGCGTGGCTGTGCTGCTCCCGACGGTGTTACTGACCGTTAATATCACGGAATAGACACCAGCGTTTGAATACACTACAATCGGATTTTCTGCGGTAGAAAAACTGGGTGTTCCGCCCGGGAATTGCCAGTTGAAATCCTCCACATTGGTTGAAGAAGTATTTATAAACTGTACCGTAAGCGGTTCGCAGCCAGCACTCTGGCTGGTACTGAACCCTGCGGCAGGGAGCGTTTCACTCATCACGAATGGACCAGGCAGAATTTGGACAATTTTTGCCACTGATGGAATATCATCGACCATCCCGAATAGCATATACCAACCGGGCATGAGTTTGAGGCTGTCATTGGGAAGCGTGGCAGTTACCTGATTGCCATTTTGAGTGAATTCCAATTCGAGGCAACGTCCATTACCGGAATTCATGAAATGCGTCATCACCGCGTTGGACATCAGCATTACTTTGCTGAGCGCGTTGGTTTTGTGGGCTTCAAAATCAATCGTTTCGCCGCGTTGAAATACCGTTTTGTTGAAATTGGAAATTTCCGGGCGAATACCCCGGAACAGATACGGTGGCGAAAATGCTTCTATAATGCTTTGGGGTGGTTCGTTGCCGGGTGCACCTTCCCCGCCCACAGCAATAACGCGCCCGTCGGGAACAAGGATCGTAATGGCATGATACTCCCTTTTCCAATTCATATTTGCCAATCTGCGCCAGGTATCAGTGGTCGGGTCGTATTGGTCGGTGAGGCTCATATAACCCCAATTGTTGACAGGGCTGGGGTCGGTTGCTTGCTGTTTGAAGCCGCCCATGACCACTATTGTTTCGTCAGGCAACTGAACTACTTTGGCGCGGGAGCGGGTGGGGGCGAAATTGCTGCCCAGAGACCAGGTATTTTGTATTGGGTCGTAGATCTCTACATTGACTCCTGGTTGGCCGGGGGTAAAAGATTTGTAACCAATGGCCACCACTTGACCATTGGGCCGCATCACGATTTCGTGGTCGCAGTGGTCGCCGTTGGGTAAGCGGTTCCCTTGCACAAAATCAGCTGCTAAATCCCATTGAAGTGTTGCAGGATCAAAGAGTTGAGGCGGTCGGAATGTCATCAAGACTTTGCCGGTGAAAAGCGGAACAATGGCAGAAACTTCATTGCCAAATTTTAAAGTATCTGTCCAAATGGATTGACCGGTTGCAGGGTCGTAGACTTCGGAGGTTTTGGTTCGTTTGGCATTCGGCAGGCCTGTGTTTATGTCACCGCCTCCTGCGATCAGCAAACGTTGGTCATATAGTGGGGCAAGCGTCGGGTACCACCGCGAATCGAGCATGTCAGGTTGATACTGCCACACTTCGGTAATCGGGTCGAAAGTTTTGATCTTTTTACAAGCCGGTCCATAACCGTCCTCTTCTAAAGTGCCACCAGCAAACAAGAGCTTCCCATTAAGCAACAGGGCTGGCGCAACACAGCCTTGAGCAAAGAGGCTGCCTTTGGCAATACTAGTGTCGTTTTCCGTTGGTACAAAGCAAAATGGATCTTTGGTATTGTGGCAATAGTAGACACTGCCATTGGGCATCAGCACTCCAAGGTCAGTACCTCCCAAAGCTTCAGGCGATTGCATAATGATGTCCCATTGTCCCTCCTCAGTTTCGGGCACCAATTGCGCATCATGTATGACCGTGCCGACGATGCCCGTAGTTGCATTTTGAAAATAGGCAAACCCAGGTTTTGCTACGCCGAAGAAGAAATAGTAAGGGTCGAGGTTTTCAAATAGATAGACCCCATTGGCGTCAGTACGGGTTTCCCGAAATCCAGTTGTATCCATGAGGAAAATCGTGACGCGGGCATTTGCAACTGGCGCTCCCAATGGATCGGAAACTGCCCCTGTGAGCGTTTGGGCAGAAAGCGTGACAGTGCCCAGCAAGTTTAGAGCGAGTAGTAAGACATTGCGCATGGAAATGGATTTAAAATGCTAGAAATCGAGTTTAAAAGTCCAATTTTTTTGTCAAAATGTCATTTAATTTACCTTACCAAAATCTGGGGGGTAGTGAAGGGTGGGGGCAGCTTATGGCGGCGGCCCTCAGGTCTGAATTTGAATACGGGGGAAAACACAGCTTACTTCAACTCCCTTACCTTCACCAACTTCCCCCCTTTCCACTTATACAACACCACGCCCAACTCCTGTTTCGTCCGCACAAAATCATCGTCTTTTTCTTCATATTCCGACACGTCGCGAGTCACCAGAACGTGGTCGCCGATGCCGCCACGCTGGGTAGGCAGGATATAGGTTTCGGCGGCATAAAAAACGCCGGCATCACTGACAGAGGAGGTTTCCAGCACCTTGGTTAATTGGTTGTTTTCCTGCCAGAACAAAAGGTTGTCGCCCGACGGGTATCCGCAGGCCGGGTAGTAATAATTGACAGACAATACGGCCTTCACTTTTTGGAATGGCTCAAAAGCCACGCTGAATTCAGGGTAATACGAAAGGTCGCCGTTGGTTTTGAACTCGCATTTGGAAAGCTCCTTGCCCTCTTTGGCGACGCGTACCTGAACGCTGATCTCATGCTTGGCTTCATCGTAAGCCGACACCCCGGTGAGGTACTGCACCCCGGCATTGGGCGTATATTCATCCATGGGCGTTTGGATGCTGGCCAGGGCCAAAAAGCCCCCCCAAAGGTATCCTTCCTGCTCTCTTTTGTCAGATGTCAACACCTTTATCTTCACCCATGGCAGGGTAACGCCCCGCTGGGAATAAGTGGCCTCGTCGCGCTCCAGTATTTCCACGTGGGCGCCGATCGGCAAGGTGGTCAGCACATTGG
>CAYVPM010000585.1:0-3477 GCA_964453475.1 uncultured Saprospiraceae bacterium
TCGTATCGAGCGCCTGTTGGTGATCTGATAACCTTCAGGGGTTGTCGCCAGTTCCTGCAAAGGCAGGGATTTTAACCATCATTTTTTAACGAGAGCATTGGCAAAAGAGCGGTAAAGTCCCGCCTCAATGCTGCACTAAAAAAACACTACAATGCCTAGAGCAACAAACAACCCGGCAAGCCGCGCCCGCCGGAAAAAAATCATGTTAGCCGCCCGCGGCTACTTCGGCGCACGTTCCAAAGTTTATACCGTTGCAAAAAATGCCCTTGAAAAAGGCTGGAAGTATGCGTTCCGCGACCGGAAATTCAAAAAGCGCGTGTACCGCCGCCTTTGGATTGCCCGTATCAACGCCGCTACCCGCGCACAAGGCATGAACTACAGCACCTTTATCCACGGTATCGCAGAGAAAGGCATCGGCCTCAACCGCAAAGCCCTGGCCGACCTGGCGCTGAACCACCCCGCTACTTTCAAGGCGGTGCTGGATGCGGTGAAAGCGAAAGCATAAGTTAAACAGGTTTTTGAAACCTTTGATCGTCCCGAATTTTCCCTGGGTGGAAAATTCGGGACTTTTTTATTCGCGATTCAGGGCTTTCTTTTGCCTCCCGGTAAAATCTGTTCCAACACCCCCAACCCAAACAACGCAAAATCGTACTTCACCGGATCATAAGGATCAAAGGCCTTGAGGTTCTCCGTCACTTCCAGCACGGCCTTCCAATCCGTTTGCTTTCGTTGCAGGAGGCCCATGTGCCGGGCTACCCGTTCCACATGCACATCTAGGGGGATCAACAATTGGGCCGTGGAAATGCCGGTCCAAAGCCCAAAGTCAACGCCTGCTTGATCTTTCCGCACCATCCAGCGCAAAAACATGTTCAGCCGCTTGCAGGTGGAGCCTCGCGCAGGCGTAGCCACGTGCTTGCGGGTGCGCGCGGGCGCGTCGGGGTGCGCGAAAAAGTCGTCATGGAAGCCGAGGAGGGCATTTTCAACTGTTCCGTCGGCGCTTGTCAGGTGCCGGGAAAAGGCTGTTTCCAGGGAGGGCTGCTGTCGGTAATACTGTTGAAGATACTCTAAAAACCACAGCGTATCGGTGGCTTGAAAAGTACGGTGCTTGAAATCGAGAAACCGCTTTCGGTCAATCTCTTCGTGGTTGCGGATGAAATCGTAGGGAGCATTGTCCATAAGCACGGCCAAACGCGCAGCACTCTGGATGATGGTTTTTCGCTGCCCCCAGGCCAGGGTGGCGGCCCAAAAACCCATAATCTCGCGGTCTTGCAAGCCCGAAAAGCGGTGAGGTATCGAAATGGGGTCGCTTTCGATGAATTGTGCAGTGTTGTAGCGGATGACGGCCTCATCAAGGAATTCTTTCACGGTAGAAGCTGGATAGTTTGCCCGCCTTTACTAAAGCCAGGACAGATGATTTGTACCTCATTGGGGATTTCAAAGGCATTTGATTTTCAGCACCCAATATAGAAAGTTCGTACCATAGTCAAGGACATAACCTAGGCATGAAGGCAAAACTACCTGTGCCTGTGTTTGAG
Organism: uncultured Saprospiraceae bacterium; assembly: GCA_964453475.1. Classification (GTDB taxonomy): domain Bacteria; phylum Bacteroidota; class Bacteroidia; order Chitinophagales; family Saprospiraceae; genus M3007. The sequence goes on from CAYVPM010000585.1 coordinate 1,536, forward strand.
AATCCGAAAAGAAAATTCCGGTGGTACAAATTGTTAATAAAATGGCATAATTGTTGCCAATAAATCAAATTAATAAATATTTTTTTGCCAAATTTTCATCAAATATAACATTGTATTGAAAATGACCTTACATTTGCCCTGCGCTTGGCCACTGCGGTTACACACAACCCTGCCACGCATCAATACAACTCCTTGACAACCAAGTGCAAACACCCGGCTTACCATTCCAGCAACATCTATTTCTTAACACAAATTTCAAAACACGAACACTATGTGCGGTTTTATTGGACTTTTTGGCTCGAGGGGCAACGACATACAGTTGCGTGAGCAAGTATTGGGCATGTCAAAAAAATTGAGGCACCGCGGGCCCGACTGGAGCGGTATTTTTTCCTGTGAGCAGGCCATCCTCTCGCATGAGCGCCTGGCGATTGTTGATCCTGCCTCTGGCGGGCAACCGCTGTTTACCCCCGACCGCAAGGTAGCCCTTGCCGTCAACGGTGAAATTTACAACCACCGCAGCATCCGCCAACAATTTGCCGGCCGCTACGAATTCCAGACAGAATCGGATTGTGAGGTCATTTTGTCCCTGTACCAGGAAAAAGGAAAGGAATTTCTTGAGGAATTGAACGGCATCTTTGCCTTTGCACTGTACGATTCGGAGAAGGATTGTTTCCTCATCGCCCGCGACCATATGGGCATCATCCCCTTGTACATGGGCTGGGATCAGCACGGAAACTTTTACGTTGCTTCGGAACTAAAAGCCCTGGAAGGTATCTGCAAACAGATCAGTGAGTTTCCCCCGGGCCACTACCTTTATAGCCCGGAAGGAATGGAGCCCCAAAAATGGTACAGCCGGGAATGGACTTCTTTTGATGCCGTGCAAGACAATGAATCCGATATTGCCCAATTGCGCCAATCTTTGGAGCAGGCTGTCGAGCGGCAATTGATGTCGGACGTGCCATACGGCGTGCTGCTTTCCGGCGGCCTCGACTCTTCCATTATTGCTGCTGTGGCGAAAAAATACGCAGCCCGCCGCATCGAAACCGACAACCAAAGCGAGGCATGGTGGCCACAGCTCCACTCTTTTGCCGTGGGCTTGAAAGGCTCGCCCGACCTAGCGGCAGCGCGCAAAATGGCCGATTACCTCAAAACGGTACACCATGAAATCCATTTCACCATCCAGGAAGGGCTGGATGCCATCCGCGATGTGGTGTACCACCTGGAAACCTACGATGTCACCACCATCCGCGCCAGTACTCCCATGTATCTGATGGCGCGCGTGATCAAGTCTATGGGCATCAAAATGGTGCTTTCAGGCGAAGGCTCTGACGAGTTGTTTGGCGGTTACCTGTATTTTCACAAAGCCCCCGATGCCAAATCTTTTCATGAAGAAACCGTGCGCAAGCTAAGCAAACTGCATTTGTACGATTGCCTGCGCGCCAACAAATCGCTCGCCGCCTGGGGTGTAGAAGGCCGCGTGCCATTTCTCGACAAAGAATTTATGGATGTCGCCATGCGCCTCAACCCGGAGGACAAGCGCCCCGGCAACGGCCGCATTGAAAAGCATATCCTGCGCAAAGCCTTTGAAGACATGCTCCCCCCGGAAATATGCTGGCGGCAAAAAGAGCAGTTCTCTGATGGTGTTGGGTACAACTGGATCGATACGCTCAAGGCCATGACCGCTGCGGCAGTGTCAGACGAGGAGCTGGCAAACGCCAAATTCCGTTTCCCGATACATCCGCCGATGAGCAAGGAAGAGTATTTCTACCGTTCCATATTCAACAGTCATTTCCCCTCTGACGCGGCGGCGGCATGTGTTCCTTCTGTGAAGTCAGTGGCCTGTTCTACACCGGAAGCTTTGGCCTGGGACAAGTCGTTCCAGAATTTGAACGATCCTTCCGGGCGGGCGGTGAAGTCGGTGCATTTGGAGGCGGTTTGACCC
>CAYVPM010000586.1:0-3474 GCA_964453475.1 uncultured Saprospiraceae bacterium
GCCCCCCCCCCATTTTTTGCAATAATGTTTTGAATGTCATGTTGTAATGGTTTTTGAATGTGAAAATTACATGTGAAAATAATTAAAATTTAAGCGAATAAAGCAGCCAAATGGAAGAAAGGCTGGAAAAATATTTTAAAACCGGATTGCTTGTACTTCTATCATTTGCTACAAAAATATAAGAATTTTTCAAAAGGTTATTTTTTTGTGGCAAGCATATTCGATTTGTTCAAAAGGCGGCCAATTTCAGTCCTTTTCCTTCGTGGTTAGGATCAATCTAAGGCACCCATTACAACTCAATCTTACGCCGTAAGTTTTTGTTTCCTACTTTTGCCCCCCGAAACACATGCCTATTTTGAAACCTGTCCGCCTCAATGTGATTGTGCCTTGCTACAACCCGCCCCAGGATTGGGAAAGTGCCTTGGCAAAAAGGTGGCTAGCGTTTCAAGAAACCATCAGTGACGTCATGGGAAATGTGGGGTTGATTGTGGTGAACGACGGGTCGAAAAACAATGCTACAGAGGTGAATTTCAAGATGTTAGCAGAAAAAATCCCCGGCGTACAGGTGGTGAGTTATGCAGAAAATCGCGGCAAAGGTTATGCGCTGCGCCAGGGCGTTGCCCAGTCGGACGCAGATTTTCACCTGGTGACCGATACCGATTTTCCCTACAACATGGAGAGCATGAAAAGAATCGTGGAAACCTTGCTGGAAAAAGGGGGCATTGCTGCCGGCAACCGCGACACCGGCTATTACGCCCACGTGCCGCTTTTTCGCCGCATGATTTCCAGGGTGCTGCGCTGGGTATTGCGCAACATGCTGCGCCAGCCCATCAGCGATTCGCAGTGTGGCCTGAAAGGCTTCGACAATGCCGGGAAAGCCCTTTTCCTCAAAACCACCATCGACCGCTTCTTGTTCGACCTCGAATTCCTCATGCTGGCAAAAGGCCAGGTCAACATAACCCCGGTGCCGGTAGAACTCCGAGAAGGCGTGGTTTTCAGCAAAGTAGGGCTGAAAATACTCGCCACCGAAGGAAAGAACTTTTTGAAATTGATGCTTTTGAAATAATGGTTTCGGGTTTCGGGGTTCGGGTTTCGGGTTTCAGGTTTCGGGTTTCAGGTTTACAATATCTGTGGTGGCTTTGAAAAGGCATTTCAAAATTAACAACAAATGATGTAAACCTGAAACCTGAAACCTGAAACCCGAAACCCGAAACCCGAAACCTGAAACCCGAAACCTGAAACCTGAAACCCGAAACCACTTAATATTTATGAGCAACTTAGAGCACAGCCTGCACAACCTGGTATCGCCGAAACGTGGCCACACCTTTTGGGGGCTTTTGTGCGTATTGCTCGTAGCTGCGCTCTTGTTGTGGGCCAAGCACGGGGTTTGGATCCCGAATGCCAATGCCAACATGCTCCATGATTCCCCCGACGGGTTCAAAAACTATATGACCACGGCCTGGCATGTAGCGCACGATTCCAGCTTTGTGCACTATGAGGGCATGAATTATCCTTATGGCGAGCATGTGCTGTTCACCGACAACCAGCCCATTTTCAGCGCCGCCATGCAGTGGTGGAGCCGGAATGTGTCGGATTTAAGCGGTCACACAACGGGAATGGTGAATCTATTTCAGGTGTTGTCGATGCTGCTCGGCGCAGGCATTATTTTCCTGTTGATCCGAAAATTGCACCTGCCTGTTTGGTATGCGGGCATTGCAGCCTTGGGCATGCTTTTCCTTTCGCCGCAATACAACCGTTTCGACGGGCATTTCGGGCTGTCGCATACGTGGGTACTTCCCTTGTTGTTGTTGTTGTTGTGCCTGTATGAGGAGCGACAGAGCAAACGCTACCAGAGTTTGCTGATCGGTATATTGTTGTTTGTGGTAGCCCAACTGCATTTTTACAATTTTGGCGTCTCTGCCCTGTTTCTAGGGCTGTACACGGCCTATCAGGTACTCACCGATTTTCGCTGGCGCAACATTGCAAAGCGCACATACCACTTGATAGTGATGGTATTGCTGCCTTTTGCCCTGCTCAATGTATGGATACACTGGACCGATTACAGTTCCGACCGGCCCGCCAACCCATACGGATTCACCACATATATCGGCAATTGGGAGGGTATATTTTTGCCGTATGACTATTTCCCGATGCACCGTTGGATCGACCAAAACATCGTCCCGATCAGGCGCATCGATTCGGAATCGCAAGCCTATATCGGGCTGGCTGCCTTTGCTTTCACGCTTTGGCTGCTCTTCAAACGGCGCTTTCGGATGTTTGAGCCGGAATGGGACGAAGCAGCTTATCACCGGGTGCACAAGCGCTACCTGAAGGGCATTTTTGCGGCGGCATTTACCCTGGTGTTGTTTGGCTGTGGCTTTCCTTTTGCCATCCCCGGGTTTGAGTGGATGGTCGATTATTTGGGACCGTTCAGGCAGTTCCGCGGCTTGGGGCGTTTTACCTGGGTTTATTTTTATGTGGCCAATTTGCTGTTGTTCTACATTGCCTGGAACCATAGCTTCCGAAAGAAAATTGGGACCACTTGGTCAGAAGCCTTTAAAGCGAATGTTGCCAAAATCCGTCAAGGTGAATTCAAGACCCTGGAGTTTTTACACCTTAAAAAATGGGCTATTGCCTTGTTGCCCCTGCTTATCTTATGCTGGGAGGCGCGTATTTTCCAGCGCAACAAACAGGTACACCTTGCGCCAAACCCGGCCGTACGCAGCATCGTTGCCAATTCGCCCGAGCACTGGCTCAACAAGGTTGATTTTTCGCAGTTTCAGGCCCTCATGCCGCTGCCATACTACCATGTTGGCTCCGAAAATATATGGCTGGACATCCACTACCCGCTCTTTAAAAAAGTGCAATACACGGCGCTCCATACCGGTGTTCCCGACATGGGGGTTTTTATGAGCCGCTCCTCCGTCGGCAACATGGTGAAATCGATGCAATGGTCGTTGCCGCCTTATGAGTCACCGGCCATGCTCGGTGATTTGCCCGATAACAGACCCATCGCCTTGATGATTGAACCCTCCTTATGGGATAAGGTACGGAAACACTACGAGCATTTCCTGATCAAAGCAAAGCCCGTGTACGATGGGCCGGAAATGAAGATCATGTCGCTCGTGCCCGACGAAATGCGGGTGCACGCCCTGGAAATGAGCGCTGCCGTGCTCCGCGAAGCCAACAGGCCGGAGCTCAGCCCGGTAGGCGGCGGCTGGAAAAGCAATAACCTCGGCAACGGCTTTTTCCTGCACCAGGATTTCGACACCTTAACCTCGGCAGCACATGTTTTTCAAGGTAAAGGCGCCGGGCATGGCAATATCAGCGACAGCACCTGGCTGTTAGACAAACCCCTTCCCAAAGGCGAATACAACTTTACCCTCTGGATATACGTGAACGAGGATATGGGCATGACCCAGGAGCTGAAAATCGTGCAAATCAACCTGGCAGATGGACACCAGATCAACTTCC
>CAYVPM010000587.1:0-3469 GCA_964453475.1 uncultured Saprospiraceae bacterium
GCCCGAGCGCAGCGACGAATACCCGCGCTTCACCCTGCCTGGCATAGAGCTTTTTGAAAAACAGCTGAAACCCGACGAAACCGCCAAGCCCGTTTCCACCACAGGCGCCATGGTGGACATGATGACCCAAATGATCCGAAACCAGGACATTGGAAAATACATCGTGCCTATTGTTCCAGACGAGGCCCAGACTTTCGGTATGCACCCTCTTTTTAATTCTGCCCAAATCTGGAATCAGCGCGACCAACTGTACACCCCGCTTGAGATCGGCTTCTCCACCATAAAATACAAGGAATCAAAAACGGGCCAGGTGCTGCAGGAAGGCATCAATGAAGACGGCGCTACAGCTTCCTTCACCGCTGCCGGCACGGCGTATGCCCTGCATGGCGTGCCGACCATCCCGTTTTACATCTATTATTCCATGTTCGGCTTCCAGCGCGTAGGCGATATGGTGTGGGCCGCCGCAGACATGATGTGCAAAGGGTTTCTGCTTGGCGGCACCGCCGGCCGAACTACCCTCAACGGCGAAGGGCTGCAGCACCAGGATGGGCATTCACACCTGATCGCCCAAACAGTGCCCAGCGTAATCTGTTACGACCCGGCATTTGCCTACGAACTCGCTGTCATCGTCCATGATGGCATCCGGCGCATGTACGTGGAAAACGAAGCCAAAATATACTACCTCACCCTCTACAATGAGAACCTGCAAATGCCGGCCATGCCCAAAGGCGTGGAAGAAGGCATTAAAAAAGGAATTTACCGCTACCAGGCATCAACCAAAAAATCAGCGCAGGCGGGCGTGAAAGCCCACTTGCTCGGCTCAGGGGTGATTATGAAACAGGTGATGGATGCCGCCGAAATTCTGGAAACAGAAGGCGTCAGCACCGATATTTGGTCGGTAACATCGTGGACCGAATTGTACCGTGATTGCACGGCCTGTGACCGTTGGAACATGCTGCACCCGGGCGAAAAAGAAAAGACGTCGTTTTTGCAAGACAGCCTGAAAGGAACAGACGGCGTGTTTGTTGCCGCCAGCGACTGGGTGAAGCTCAGCTCAGGACAACTAGCCCCCTGGATGCCTGAAGCCTATACCGCGCTCGGCACCGATGGCTTTGGCTTGTCGGAAAGCCGGGAAAGCCTCCGCGATTATTTTGAAATATCGCCCAAATACATTGCATTCGCCGCTGTGCGCCTGTTGAACAAACAGGGCAAGGTCAGCGACAAGGCGGTGAAGGACTTTATGAAGAAATACGGGGTGGATGGGGAAAAGGCCGATCCGATGAGTGTCTAGTGGTGAACCAACTGCGTGACCAAATTGGTTCACCACGAGTGGCCATTGCGCTAGTTGTTCAACATCACCGGCATCACCAGCATCAAAATCTCCCGGTTGTTGTTGTTCTCCTCAATGGGCGTAAGGATACCCGCGCGGCTTGAAGTCGACAATTCCAGTTTAACTTCATCGGAGCCGAGCACGCCCAGCATTTCAGCCAGGAAGCGGGCGTTGAAAGCGATCTTCATCGGAGAGCCTTCAAATACACAAGCCATTTGCTCAGTTGCTTCATTGGAAAAATCCAGGTCCTGTGCACTTACAGTCAGGCTTTTGTCCGTTACGTCGAGTACTACCTGGTTGGTTGTCTTGTTGGCGTAGATAGCGATACGTTTCAGCGAATTTTGTAGATCGGATCGATTGGCCACCATGTTGTTCGGGTTGTCAACGGGGATAACCGCGTTGTAATCCGGGTAGCGGGCATCAATGAGGCGGCAGACGAGGCTTACGCCGGCAAAGGTGAAAAAGGCGTTGGCTTTGTTGAAAGAAACTGTAACCCCATCATTGGCTGGCAACGCGTTTTTGAGCAAGTTGAGCGCCTTTTTGGGCACGATAAAAGCCGTGCTGAGCTCACCGGCCATTTGGTGCGTGGTATATTTGACGAGTTTGTGCGCATCGGTAGCCACGCAAGTCAACTTGTTCATATCCAGTTGAAAATACACGCCCGTCATAGCGGGACGCAATTCATCGCTGGAGGTGGCAAACACCGTGTTGTTGATCGCATCGAGCAGGTACTGGCTGTTTATCTTGACCGTTTCAACCGAGTCGGGCACCGGAATTTCAGGAAAATCCGCGCCATTTTCACCGGCGAGCTTGTATTTGCCGTAAGAAGAGGTGATCTCAATGCCCCAGTTGTCGGGGTTTACTGAAAATGTGACGGGCTGCGGCGGCAATGCTTTGAGGGTTTCGAGCAATATCTTGGCAGGTACAGCGACCGAGAAATCATCATCGGCCAGCACATCGATGGTAGTGGCGATGCTGGTTTCGAGGTCGGTGGCGCCGATGGTGAGTTTTTTGTTCTCTATTTTAAAAAGGAAATCCTCCAAAATGGGCAAAACCGGGTTTGAGCCAATTGCGCCGTTGGCGATCTGCAATTGCTTGAGGAGTTCGGAAGATGAGATGCTGAATTTCATGTGTTGTATGGTTAGTAGCTTGCGGCGGATTTCGGTTATCGCCAACAATTGCTGCAAAAGTATGTTTTTAAGGCTCCTGATTGCGCTGAAAAAACTAACATTTTGTGGAAAAACGAATCAAACCTACCTTCACAGCCCCAAATTGCGCAAACATCGAAACAATACAAATGCCGTCAACCCATATTCCCATGCTCAACCGCAAATCGGCTCCACCCGTTTTCCCGGTCAACAATTTACTGCTGCCACGCCCCAAGGTAGTAACGCTCGACAACGGCATCCCTTTGTATGTGCTCGATTTCCCCGGTTACGAGGTGCTGAAAGTAGAAGCTGTTTTTCACGCAGGGCGCCCCCAGGAGCAAAAACGGCTGGCCGCGCGAGCGACCGCGCGTATGGTGCGGGAAGGCAGTTCCCAGCGCTCGGGCGCTGAAATCGCAGAGCATTTTGATTACTACGGCGCCTCGCTCAGCATACCGACCAACCTGGATACAGCGAATTTTACGTTGTTTTCCCTGAACAAATACGCCGCCGAAGTGATCCCGGTTTTTGCCGAACTCCTGCACGACCCCAGCTTCCCTGAGGCTGAACTGGAAACCTTTCGCAGCAACAGCATTCAGGAACTGGCGGTCGAACTGGAAAAAGTAGAAACCCTCGCTTATCGGAAAGTAACGGAGCTGATTTTTGGGGAAAGCCACCCTTACGGCTACAATTCGGTCGCTGAAGACTATCTGGCCATTCAACGCAGCGACATACAACATTTTTACGCGCAGGGATACGTTCCCGCCAATTGTAAACTTTTTGCCAGCGGCCGGGTATGTGACGACACCATCCAATTGCTCAACCAATATTTTGGAGGCAAGGGAGGGGGCAGCCTTGCCGAACAACAAGCCATTGCCAACACAGCCCTTACAACTGGCAAGCCGGGCAGTGTCCACATGCCCCACCCCGGCTCCCTGCAAACAGCAATCAAGCTCGGCAGGCGGGCTGTTTAGAGGCGGCACCCTAATTTTTA
>CAYVPM010000588.1:0-3467 GCA_964453475.1 uncultured Saprospiraceae bacterium
ATATCCCGCCGGGGAACCATACGTGAAATTTGTTGAGCATGGTCGTTTTGTTGTCGCGGTACATTCCCGCGATCATCGGGTTGCAGGCGGCCTCCACCATGCCATTGCCAAAACCGATCAGGAAGCTCGAGACCAGCAACATGGTGTAGCCCGTAGCGCCAATCGTCATCAAAATGCCCGCCAGGTGTGCCGCCAATGCCAGGAGCATCATTTTTTTAGGGCCCAGGTTATTGTACAGCAAACCGCCCGCCACAGTGGCTATAGGGAAACCAATGCCCAGGACCAGTAAGTTGAAATACCCCAGCTGCTCTTTTGAAAGTCCAAAATCATCGCCCAGGCTTTCGAGTATTCCCGCCCGGATGGCGAAAGCAAAGGCAGTGGTAACAAGGGCAAAGCAGGAAGCGGTAAAAAGCCGGTTGGCATTGAGGGGCGCATCGCCGCCTGAATTTGTTGAGTAGGTGTTGTCCATGCGAAAAATTGATTCAAGTTAATATGACGGCCAAATGTAGAAAGCCCCAAATGATTTTTGGAAAATATTATCCGCCGCTGTATCAATACCTGATTTTTTCGACACTGACCGTATGGGTAAAATTGTTCACGGAAAAAAATAGTTTTGTTTAATCTTTACGGTAATAAACTTTTAAAAGATTAAACAAAACTTTTTTAAACCGACCGCGTTTCATTGCCCTAACGATCACAATTTAACACCGTTCAACTTTAAAAACATGAAAAAATCACTCTTATTCGCTTTCTTTCTTTCAATTATTGCCTTTTCCTTTACTGCTTGTGACAAAGACCCCGATGTAAACGTAATCGACGTGAAAAACATCGTCGAACTGGCGCAAAGCAACCCCGATTTGAGTATCCTTGTCGATGCTGTGGTTTACGCAGAACTGGCAGGTGTGCTCAGCGGCACCGACAAATACACGGTATTCGCGCCCACAAACGCTGCCTTCACCAACCTGCTGAATACCCTTGGCGTAGCCAAAATCCAGGACGTGGATAAAAACACCGTGAAGTCGATTTTGCTGTACCACGTGGTAGCCGGCGATGTAAAATCAACCGCACTGACAACGGGTTATGTAAAAACGGCTGCAACATTCGGCAGCACCAGCAGCAACCTCAGCCTCTTCGTGGATACTGCCTCCGGTGTGAAACTGAACAACGGCGCCACTGTCACCACAGCGGATGTAGCTGCTGAGAATGGCACCGTGCACATCATCAACCAGGTGCTTGCATTGCCCACTGTCGTGACACAGGCCTTGAGCAATCCCAATTTCAGCATCCTGGTACAAGCCCTCACCCGCTCCGACCTGGGTGTCGACTATGTGAGCATCTTGTCGGGTACAGGCCCATTCACGGTATTCGCCCCAACCAATGCAGCATTCGCAGCCTTGCTGCAGGAGCTCGGCGTAGCAAGCCTGAACGACATCCCGGCTGGCACGCTCAACAGCGTACTGCAATACCACGTGGTGGCAGGCGCCAATGTGCTTTCTACACAATTAACGGAAGGTCAGCAAGTAACAACTTTTGAAGGTGGAAAATTCACCGTGAAGCTTGCCGGTGGCGCCAGCATCACCGATGCGCAGGGACGCAAATCCAATATCGTCGCAGTGGACGTACAAGGCAGCAATGGCGTAGTGCACGCCATCGACAAGGTAATTCTCCCTTAATTCATTCGGACGAAATTCGCTTATCATACGGGCGGGCTTGCTAATGGGGCAAGTCCGCTTTTTTTATGAGCAAACCACCGCCCCCTCCTCGTTTATTTCAGAAAGGTAAACATGGGACTTCAGGCCATTTTCTGCGAACGCCTTTTGCATGCCGTTTCCTGCATTTTCGGCGATCAGCCTGTTGGGGCAGAACGCAAAAACCGAAGGGCCGGCGCCGGAAATGCTGCAACCCAGTGCGCCGGAGGCCATCGCAGCTTCTTTTACGGCATAAAAACCCGGGATCAAACCCGCCCGCTGCGGCTCAATGATCTCGTCGTGAAGGCAGCGGCCAATCAGGGGTATGTCGGCATTGTAAAGTGCGACGATAAAAGCGGCAATATTGGCGCTCTGGCGCACGTGCTGCTGAAGTGTGACCTCGGGTTTCAGGAGTGCCCGAGCCGTCTTGGTCAGTATTTCCATCTGCGGGTGCACGACGGCAAGGAACACTCCTTTTGGCGCCGGGATCCGATGCACATCCCGGCTCATGCTGTCGCGGGCCAGCACGATGCCGCCAAGGAGTGAAGGCGCTACATTGTCGATTTGGATACTCCCGGTGGCTATTTGTTCGCCCTGATGGGCATAAGGCAGCAAATCCTTTTTGCTCATGCCTGTGCCCAGCAGTTCGCTGACGGCCAATACGGCGGCGGCGGCACTGGCGGCGCTGCTGCCCAGGCCACTGCCAATGGGCATTTTTTTGTGTATTTCGAGTTCGATGCCTTGTCTGGTAGCTCCCAGGTGTTCCAGTAAGCGCAAGGCAGCCACCCCGGCGGTGTTCTTTTCCGGATCCAGCGGGAGCTTGCCGCCATCGCCGCTGATCTTGGTGATGTGCAATCCCGACGTAGTGGACAGGCGGGCCACCACCTCATCGCCGGGCTGTTCCAGTGCCAGTCCGAGGATATCAAAACCGATACCGATATTGCCGACGCTGGCGGGTGCGAATGTTTTTATCTCAAACATTGAAAAATCAGAGTGTCGCCCGCATTTCTAGGTCAAAACGGACTTCACTCTCCTGGGTGGTGGGTTTGCGGAGCCAAAGTACTACGTCGATGGCGAAGCGCGAATTTTTTATAAACCTTTTGGCATCGGCCAGGGAGGGGATAATGGGGAGGTTATTACCGGGGTCGAGGGGCACGGGAAAGCGATAGGCAATTTCGACATAGTCGTTGGGGTCGCCCTGATCGTACACGCGTATGGATACCTGATCGATAAAATCGAGGTTGGCGTCGCCGAAAATACCGGTGATGGCCGCTTTGCCGGTCACGATGCTGGTAATTTCCGCATCCGTTTTTTTGTGTTGATCGAGGTACTGCTGGTAACGCGAATTGACGTTTTCAAATTGAAAATGATGTACCTCGAACTGGCTGATGCCAACCGGAATGATAAAATTTTGTTGATAGAGCATGTCGAAACCGGGCGAAAGTTCCGGCCCTTTGTCGCAAGAAAGCCCTGCCAGCACAAAAAAGCTGATAATAAATATCCGTATCATGCACAAAAGGCGCATTTTTGCCCCTTCGGGTTGCCCGTAACAACGAACAGCGAAAAATGAAATACCTCATCACCGGACTCGGTAACATAGGCTCGGAATACAACAACACCCGACACAACGTCGGTTTTGATGTGGTCGATTTTCTCTGCAAAAAGCTCGACGGCACATGGGCCGGCGACCACCACGGCGAGCGGGCAGAGGTGAAGTGGAAAGGCCGCACCCTGATCCTTTTCAAACCCAATACCTATATGAACCTGAGCGGCAAAGCG
>CAYVPM010000589.1:0-3467 GCA_964453475.1 uncultured Saprospiraceae bacterium
GGTGGACGGTAGACGGTGGACGTGTGGACAAAATCTGAGGAAATCAATGTATTTGTCGTTTTTCCTCAATAATCGCTTATCCAGCAAGAGATGGGTTTGGGCCAATGAGGAGTAGCACTCACGAAATCCCCCAATCTTAGTGCCTATTTTTTTTGTGCAATACCCACATAGTCGGACATCTTTCAGCAAAATTCTCCGACTATGTTCTACCAGATCACACTTTTGCTTTGGGCGCTTTTCACTTGTAGCGCACCCGGAAATGTTGCTGAAACATCCGATCTTTCAGTTTCAAATACGAATGTTTTCAGTGCTTTCGCAGCACCGCAGCAAGCGCCAGTTGACAGTGCCGTTTTCCGGGAAATAAAGGAAAAACTGGATGCTTCCAGGCATACCACTGCCCCGGAAAAATTGTACCTCCACCTAGACCGAACGTTGCTCAGGCCAGGCGAAACCATTTGGTTCAATGCTTACCTTCTGAATGCGGGCGACCTGCTCCCTTCCATCCAAAGCCAGATGCTCCAGGTTGAGCTGCTGAACCCGCGGGGTGCTGTGATCCAATCAAAAAAATACCTGGCGCTTCATGGGGTGGCTGCCGGTGAATTCGACTTCCCGGCCAGTTTGCCAGGCGGCCTTTACAAAATAAGGGCCTACTCCAACTGGATGCTCAACTTCAATCAAGTTTTCGAGCGCGAAATCACGCTGCAAGCCGTAGTGCTGCCCAAGCTGAACCTTAAGCTGGAATTTGAAAGGAAGGGGCTTGGAGCGGGTGAAACGGCCATTGCCCGTTTCGACGCCCAAAGCCTTGACAATCAACCTATTGCCGAACAAACTATCAAGTTCAGTGCCGCCCTTGCCGGAAACACTTTCTACAGCGGGGAGGCAAAAACAGATGCCAATGGCCGCGCCTACCTGCGCTTCCCTTTGCCCGACAAACTGGAAAGCGCAGATGGCCTGCTCAATGTGCAATTGGGATATGGCGGCCAAAACGAAGCCATTTCTCGGCCTATTCCCATCGTTTTGAACAAAATCGACCTGCAATTCTTCCCGGAAGGCGGCAATGCGGTGGCAGGTTTGCCCACCCGCGTAGCATTCAAAGCCGTCAACGAATTCGGCAAGCCCGCCGATGTGGAAGGCACCATCCATGATAGCCAGGGCCAGCAGGTGGCCAGCTTCAGCAGTTACCACGATGGCATGGGCGCTTTCGAGTTCTTGCCCCAAGGCGGGCGGTACGAAGCCCGGCTGAGCAAGCCTTATACCGCTGAAAAAGCCTTCCCGCTGCCCATGTTGGAACGTTCGGGGTACATATTACACCTACAGGAGCGAACAGCAACAGGCCTGCGCTTTTTGATACGGGGCAACGAGGCCGGAAAAGTTTTTTTGGTCGGGCAGGTGCAAGACAAGTTATTCTTTTTCAAGGAAATAGAAATGAACGGACAAGATGCCGACCAGGTGGAAGTCCCTACCCAGCGTTTACCAATGGGCATTGCGCGGTTCACCCTTTTCGACGTGCACAAGGCAGCGCTGGCAGAGCGCCTGGTGTTCGTGAACCGCGACAAGGGTCTGAAAATTGACATCGTGCCTGACAAAGAAAAATATTTGCCCAGAGAAAAGGTAAAGCTGAACATCCGCGTCGCCGACAACGACGGAACACCAGTGCAGGGAGCGTTCTCCCTCGGCGTCACGGATGAGAGCCTGCTGACCTTTGCCGACGACAAACAAGGGCATTTGCTTTCAAGCCTGTTGCTGGAACAAGATGTAAAGGGCAAGATTGAAGCGCCGAATTTTTACTTTGACCAAAAGGAGGAAAAATCCGAGCAGGCACTCGATTATTTGCTGATGACCCAGGGTTGGCGCCGTTTTGAGTGGAAGCGGGTGCTAAGCGGATACAGTCCATTATTTTTCTATACCGCCGAACGGGCAGAAATTACAGGCCAGATTTTAGGGAAAAACAACCGACCCGAATGCGGCAAAAAGGTGCAACTTTATCCCAATGGGCCTTCAATGATGACGGACAACGAGGGTTATTTTTCATTTGCCAATCTGCCACAGTGGGGCTATTCAAGGTTGCAGGTAAGCAAAGACGAGCGCTTCGGAATTTATGGTTATGGCAATTTCACCATCCGGCGAGCAGAAAAAACAGTTGAACAAACCCCAAAAAACATTCATTTCCCTACCTCGAAAGGCAAGACCTACTTAGCAGGCAAGGTGATCGATGATACTGGCGAAGCGCTCATTGGCGTCAGCATTCGGGCTTTGCAAGGCAAAAATATTACCCGGGGGGCAATCAGCGACCTGGATGGCAATTATTGCATTTCCCTGGAACCCGGCGCCTATAACCTGGAGTTGAACTATACTGGGTTTAAGTACCAGCGGATTGGCGGAGTTTTTGCAGCAGCTGGCAAAATAAATCATGTAAAACCTGTTGTTATGTCCAATTCCAAGCAACAGGAAATGGTTATCACAGCTTACAAGGCACCCCTCATCGAGCAGGATAAAACCAGCGGCGCGCAAACCCTCACTTCGGAACAAATACGGAATTTGCCCACTCGAAGCGTCAACGCCATTGTCGCCACTACTGCTGGCACAACTTCCATTGAAGGGGCTGACGTCAATATCAAAGGTTCCCGCGACAATGCAACGAATTACTATATTGATGGAATCCGTGTTGGTGCCCCTATGGAAGGGGCAAACCTGGCAGAAATCGCCATATATTCCTATTCCGTGCCAATGATCTCGGCAGACGACATGAGCACGGGTCGTACCTTCAGCAGCCAGCAACTGGTGCCCGGCTCCGCCTCATTCGGGCAAGTTGCATACTGGAAACGGGAAAAAGCAGTGTATGCTTTCGGACAAATGTATAATTTCAGCCAGAGCAGGGTGTTTTATTCGCCAAAATATGCGCCAAATTCAAAGCTTCAAGAACGCAGAGATTTCCGCCCCACCATTTACTGGAACCCGGCGGTGCTGACCGACAAGCAAGGCGAAGCCTCCGTAGAATTTTATGCTTCTGATGCTGTTACCAATTTCCGGGCAACGCTGGAAGGACTGAGCGCCGCAGGGCAACCGGGGCGCTGCGAAAAACAGTTTTTTGTGCAAAAACCAGTTTCCGTGGCGATGAAACTGCCCGCATCTGTTATCACGGGCGACGTACTGAACATGCAGATTACCATAACCAACAACATGGAATATCCCGCTGGAGGAAATTTGGCGATTGATGTGCCGGCGCATTTTGAGCCTGTATCCACATTATTTTCAAAAGGTAGCGAAAGCATTTTGGTGCCCGCCGGTGAAACAAAAACCATTGCCGTGCCCTATAAGATTGGTTTGCAAACCAAGCCTGACCAAAGCATCGGCTTGAAGCTCTCTGCCGATGAGATCATGCTGGATGCGTTTGAAACCAGCATCCGAACCCTTGACTCCGGCTTTCCCGTGCGGCTGGTAATGGGTGGCCTCGGGCAACACAGCAC
>CAYVPM010000590.1:0-1651 GCA_964453475.1 uncultured Saprospiraceae bacterium
TATATGCCGGGCCTACAAAGGTAAAGCCCCGCTGGGGCTTATGAGACAGCCACTTAATCTAATAGGTTTCCCTGAAATACATCAAAATTGCGCCGAAAAGGGTGACCAGAAAAAGCAGCACCGATGCCATTTTGATTGAATAATGGATATGCCGGATAAAAGTTTCGATCTCGTTTTTGAAATTCGGGTAGCGCGGCAATATCTCTTCCTCCAGTTTTTTTCGGTTAAAAATATGGGCAGCGCCAAACTCCACTTTGTTGCGCACCAGCACCCCGTATACCTTGAACACCTTTGCCCTGAAGTAAAGATTCAGGAACAACATGCAGATGAAAAGGCCGATGACAATGGAAATTAATAAGTAGTACATGTATAAAAGGTTGCTGTAATGACGCTTGTCATTTCTTCTTGTAATTCTCCAGCACAAAAGACCCAAGTCCCGACAAGGATGAGTAAAAGGCTTTCCCCTTGTTCATTTGGGTGAATGCTTCCACAAAGCGCACAAGATACGGGTCGCGGGCGATCATAAAAGTGGTGATGGGAATATCCAGCTTTTTGCAGCGCATGGCCAGGTTGAGACAGCGGTTCACGATTTTTCGGTCGAGTCCGAAGGAGTTTTTGTAGTAGTTCTTGCCGATTTTCAGGCAGGTGGGCTTGCCGTCGGTGATCATGAAAATCTGCTTGTTGGGGTTGCGGCGCTTTTTGAGGATGTCGAGGGCAAGTTCAAGGCCGGCGACGGTGTTGGTATGGTAGGGCCCTACCTGGAGGTAAGGGATTTCTTTCAATTCTATGGGCCAGGCATCGTCTCCGAACACGAGTATGTCGAGGGTGTCTTTGGGGAAACGGGTCTGAATAAATTCTGCGAGTGCGAGGGCCACTTTTTTAGCCGGGGTGATGCGGTCTTCCCCATACAGGATCATGGAATGGGAAATATCGATCATCAATACCGACGACATTTGGGCCTGATAATACGTTTCATGCACCTCCAGGTCATCTTGGGTGAGGTTGAACTCGTCGATACCGTGGTTGATGTAGGCGTTGCGCAGGGAATTGGTGACGGCCAGATTTTCGAGGCTGTCGCCAAATTCGTAAGGCTTTACGTCGGCGGTATATTCGTCGCCCCTTCCCACAATGGGTGTATTGTGTTTGCCGCTCCTGGCTTTTTTCAGGTCACCAAAGATGTCTTCCAGACTTTTCTGGCGCAGGCTGATTTCCAGTTTTGACGTCGGCCCCATGCCTCCGCCCTCGCCGTCGGGCCGGATATAGCCCCTGTCAATCAGTTCCTGGATAAAATCGCCCATGCCATATTCCGGCGTCGTGAGCTTGTATTCCCGGTCGAGTTCGTTGAGCCAGGCCAAGGCTTCCGGGACGTTGCCGGAAGTATAGAGCATCAATTCCTGAAATATCTTGAAAAGCCGGTCGAAAGTACTTTCGTTCGGGTCGGGGGTATAGTCTGAAAAACGGAATCCGAGCATGGGCGTGGCATAATTTCCGCGTTGGGCGGCTTGATGTGGAATAAACAGATTGGCCCCGAAATGGTTCTTTTTCGAACCTATTCCAAAACAATCTTCACGCTTTCCTGCTTTTTCCGGCTGGATACCAGGTCGATCGTCTGTTCTCTAACCCCGTCAAAAATGGAAACCATTGCCGTATT
>CAYVPM010000590.1:1661-3460 GCA_964453475.1 uncultured Saprospiraceae bacterium
CTGCCTTGCCAAAATCATCGGCATAAACAGTGAGGTAATACTCTTTCCCTGGCGGCAGTTCAATGTCGAATTCCTGCGGCTTGAGGCGCAGATAGAGGTGGTCGAGTACCTTTTGTTCACCAATATACACGGAGATAATGTCCCCGTCCTCCACCTGGCTGTCCCAGAGCTTCAACTTGATCTTGCGGTTTTTCACTTTTACTTCGTCGCCTACCTCAACGGCCCGGCCACCGATAAAGTCTGGTTTTGGCGTAGGCGCTACGACTACTGGCTTTGTCGCCTCTGGCTTGGGTTTTGCCGCCGCGACTGGCGGCTTGGCAGGTTTTTTCTTTTTGTCGCAAGGCAGCATGGCTGTGCCGCTGAAATCAATGGTAAACCCTGGCCCTGTTGAGGTGACGTTGCTGATCAACAGCATGTAAACCTCTCCCTTGGCAACCTGCAAAGGCGCCAGCCAGGCATTGTCCCCAACATCAAAACACCCCGCATCCACGCTGCTGTCCGTTTCTCCGGCGCGCAGTCCCGTAGGACCCAAACAAGGACTTACGCCCGCCGCCGACATGGGATCGCCGGCGGCATTGCAACGCACTATTTTTTTGTTGTTGCAAGTTCCGTCCAGTAATCGGTACACGACAAAATCAATGTCGTCATTGTACCTGTTTGGAGATATGGTAAACAACAAAGAGCCGCTTTCCTCAATCCTGAATTTTATCCAGGTGGAGTTTTCCTCGGCTTGTCCCTGGTTTTCGCTGCCCATAAAACAGGAAATCAGGTCAGCTTCGATCCGGTCGTTACCCTCACCTGAGGCATGGCTGATGTTGTAACTCTTTTTTTCACAAATTTCTTTAGCGGTCAAACAATCGGCGTTCAATTGACCAAATATGCTTTGAATGGAACAAGTAAAACCAATAATCAGGGTGAAGATGGCGCGCATTTGTACAGTTTTAGTGCAATGGAATTTTCGATTAAACGTCAAAACAATCAGATTCGTTTTGCCAGCCGGAAAATTTCGGGCAAAATAGGCCAATAAAAAACGCCGATCGACATCATATCGACCGGCGTGAAGTATTCTTAGTTTTAAACAGGCTTATCAGCGGATAACGCTTAGTTTTGCCACTTCAGCCCTGCCTGTGAGTTTGTTTTCGAGCCTGACAAAATAAGGCCCGGCGGGCAAACCTGCTAAATTGAGCGCAAAATTATTGCTGCCTTGGTTGGCAAACACCAGGGTACTTGAAATTAAGGAACCGCCAAGGCTATGCAGGGAAAGCCTTGCCTCGAAGGCCGAGCCGGCATTCTCAAAACTTACTTCGGTATAACCTTGCGCTGGATTCGGGAATATGCTCAAAGACTTCTGTTTCAAATAGTTGTCCCAAACGCTGACAGACCCGGAGAAGTAGCAACTTGGGTCAACAACCGCGGCGGTGTCGACCAGTTGAACCTTCTGATACCCATTGAACATAACCTGGGTCAGGATTTCTTCGCTGGCGCCCAACCAATCTTGCAGAATGGTGGTGAATACCTGCCGGTAGTCGAACTGCATGTTTTGGAGCTGGTTGTCGTTCGTCAGGTTACTCAAGTTGACGTTGGTGCCTAACACACCCGATTTCACGTTTTTACCGTACAAGAACATCGGCGCGAGCGTGCCGTGGTCGGTACCGTCGGAACCGTTTTCTTTGGCACAGCGGCCAAATTCGGAAAAGGTGCAGGCGAGTACCTGGTCGGCCAGTCCCAGTCCATTCAGGTCGTCCATGAAATATTTTACCGATTCTGCAAGGTAGAGCAGCAGTTCTGCATGGTCGCCC
>CAYVPM010000591.1:0-3458 GCA_964453475.1 uncultured Saprospiraceae bacterium
CCAATCGCAGGCAGCATGCAGCGTTGCTTCGTTTAAAAACCAGGGGTGCAAGCCGGTGGAGCAATACGCTGCCTTAGCGTTGCCGGGCTGCTGAAAACGCCGGTTTTCGACTTCCAAATGGCCTGCTTTGCCAGCTGGGTGGTGGGTGTGGATGTTGATGTATTGGATGCTGGCAAAGGTCTGCCATTTATACAACACTTTAGAATCAAATCAGGATCAACCGGCCCCTGCATATTTTGCCGTAATCGGTTTTCAGGACGAAAAAATAAATCCCTCGCGGCATGGTAGCGAGGTTTAATACTTTTGAGCTGCCATTCCAATTACCCGACAAAGCTGTTTTTCCAGCAATGTCTATAAGAGCCCATATGCCCTTTTCTTCCGATTGTATCAAAACCAGCACCTCTGAATAGCTGGGGCTGGGGTTGATCAGAATTTTATTGGCAAGCTCACTGTTCAAAGACGTTGCGCTGACCATTGGGTTGTTTATGCCTAATGTGTCACATGGACTGAAGGGCAAATCAAACAGCCTATAGTTTGGGATATTGGGTAGGCTACGGACAGAGAAAACGGGGAGAGACAATCCTTTAGGTTTGAAGCTCATGTTTGCGCCATTTTCAGAAGGGTATTCAATTGTACTAATATAGTTTGTTCGATGCATGTGGTTCATCAATAGCTGCCCATTGGGTGCATATTGCATGTTTTGAAGGCTGACAGCCCATTGATAATTCCATAAAAAAGAAGAATCTAGTCGCGGGTTCGCCTCTGAAAGGTTCGCCTCAAATATTTGAAGTTGGGAACAAAAAATTAGTCGTTGATTATCTGGTGAAAATGCAGCGCCACCGCCACCCACTAAATTATCGGGCAAGTCGAGCAATATCGGATCGGATAATTCACCACTGCAACGATCAAAATCAAAGGTTGCTACCTGGCAGTTCTGTGTCCTGGCAAATTTACTGCCGTCAAGCGAAAAAGTGCTGGCGCCTATACTCCGGCAATTCATAGTTGGCCCAATTTGTTGCATAAATGGCCCCAAAACGCCATTTGGCGTGACCAAAAATGAGCGGTATTCTGAGCCTCCGTACACTGGAACTACTACCCACCAATCGCGGCCATTGCCATGCCGCGTAGCAGAAAAAGGCTCCAAATTCCCGTCGGTCAATACATTGTTCACAGATGTAACGGCGCCTTTCCCTGCATTTTGGTTCATATCAATGAGCGAATAGTAGAAGGGGCCGAACTTTAATTTTTTTGCGGGATCATAGCGTCCTCCCATGTGCAATAGCAGGTAGGTGTTTGCTGATCCAGGCAATCGGATGGCCATTGCACCTTTTGGGGCAATATAGCCCGCTTTGTCGCAAACCCAATCATGGATTTCTCCTGGGTTCAACGTCACTCCTCCAGTCATCGGATTGCCATCGGCATCCGCGACAAAACAACCGTTAGAATAGAAAATCAACTGCCCCAAACTATCGCTCATTGAGACAACGGTGCTTTCAAAGTTCATTTTCAGGTCTTTTTCTTCTATATCGACACCTGGGCCTGAAAAATGAAGGATGGCATTGTTGAAACCTGCAACGCCTGGCATATCATGTATGCCCATCACCCAGTTGTAGTCATGCTTTTGGGCTGTCGATGAAGCTGCCAAAAGCATGACAATTGTTCCTGTTAACCAGATTCTTGAGATGGCTTGCATGGATTTGTTATTCATTTTTTGTCTTTTTTTTTGAATGAGGCCTGGAGGCGCCCCCTTCTATCTCCCACGGCGTTGGCGGGGGATTTTGAATCGATTTCAGGAAATTGTCCTCGATGCTGAAAGGCTCAATTCCCTGCACTTCTGTGGCGGGCGTCCCTGCATTCCCCTTCCACAAATCCAGGGTGGCCCTCCTTGACTGCACGGCATCCGTCCAGCGTTCAGGGTAAAACGGTGTGCTGTAAAAACCATTCGCATCTTGTTGGAGGTTTATCGTATCACAAGGCGAAGTTTCCCATTCCCCCAAACGATAATAAGGATGGTTGAAAGTTGTGCCCGCGTTGAGTCTTGGCAGGTTCACCCCGTTCAACTGGATATCGCTTGCGGCGCCCGGGAAGTCAGGCCGATTGATGACGTGGAGCTTATAGGTTGTGCCCAATTGGCCTAGATATATTTTCCCGTCCGGCGCATGTATTGGGAATCCCAGGCTGGTATAAAATGGAGGACTTGGACTCGCCGATCTATCTGCAAAACCAAGGGTGTCGATAAACCCGCTGGTATCGAGTTGCATCATATCAACCTGGCCCATAAAATTCTGGTTTTGAAGGTAGGACATTCTTGAGTCTTGGGAGAAGACACCGCCAGTTGTATTGTTATTTTTGGGTATAAAACGCAAGTTCCCGAGTACACCCGTGCAGCGGTTAAAATCAAAATAACGTATGCCATCTATCATCTGGCTTCTGACGTATCGGCTCCCGTCGGGCGAAACAAATGCCAAAGTACCTTCCGGTGGGAAATCCGGGACTGGGCCAAACTCTTGTATCATAGGGCCGTGAATGCCATCGGGATCGATCAGGAACACGTATTGGATGCTTGTGGTGCTTTTCCCGGTTATCAGCCACCAATCGCGGCCATTGCCATGCTTGACCGCAAGCGGGGTAATGACACTTTCTGCCAACAACACATTTTTTTGGACCACGCGGCCATTTCCCAAATTGGCGTTCATGTCAATTTCCGTATAGTACAGGTTTGTGTGCGGCACCTCCGGCTGGGTAAAATATGCAAGGTGGAACATGTAATAGTTATTTGGTTTTCCTGGAATTGGTATAACAACCCCGCCATATGCAAAAACGGAACCCCAAAATTTTGTGCTCGACCACAAACTTCCAGGGTGAATGGTATCGCCGTTTTCCATCAGCTTGTGCTGCGCATTGTGGATTTTGATACCATTGCTGTAAAAAAGCAGGTTTCCCGAGGAGTCGCTGCAGGAGACTCCAAATGCCCGAAAATTCAAATTGGTGGTAAGGGAATGAAAACTTGGGGGGCTTGTATTGAAATCCATTATCAGCCCGCCCCATAACGGGTCTGGGTCAATGAAGTCCTCATAGCCCATCACCCAGTTATAGTCGTGCTTTTGGGCGAGTGTTATGGTTGATAAATGAGAAAGAAAAGAAAGGAAAAGAACAATGCGCATGGATGGAAGCATTACGGATGAATCGAATGTTGCAAAGCAAAAAACTGCCCAGCGGAACAAGTGCTGGGCAGTTTTTTTGCTTGTTATTTATTAACCCCAATTTTTTGAACAGGCAATGACTGGCCATCCAGAATTACCTGAATAAAATAGTTGCCAGAAGCAAGGTTCATACCCCTTATTTGAGCAGTTCTTCCAGTAAAAATAATGCTATGAACTATACCGCCCTGCAGGTCAAAAATTCGCCCTGTGCCGAGAGAGTACTCCCTGTTAATTTGTACATTAAGAAAGTCGTTG
>CAYVPM010000592.1:0-3448 GCA_964453475.1 uncultured Saprospiraceae bacterium
GGTCGCTGTGGTTCAGGAAAATGCTGCGCACTTGCCCGCTGCTGATATTTGCCTGATAATTCGTGGTTTCGAACACAGGGTGGCTTTTGCGCAATTGCAACAACGCCGCCGTGGCATCGTGCAGGTGACGGCGGTATGGGTCGTTCAAATAATCCCAGCGGATGGGCTTGGGATCGGTGCGGCAGGAGTCCTTTATCGTTCCGTTCGGACAATAATTGATCGAAAAGTCATAGCCGAATTCCCCAAACTGCCACAACATTTTCGGACCAGGGACGGTGTAAAACAAGTTGTTCAACATTTCCATGCGCGGCATCGCGATGGGAAGTGTGCGCAAGTTGTAGCCCGGCACCGAGGCATTGGCATAGGTTTTCAGTTCGTACCCGATGCGGTCTTCGTCGTGGCTTTCCATATACCCGATCAGGTGCGGCACCGACCAGCCGCGCTGCTTGTAATTCACCCAACTGAGGTTGGAAGTGGTGTTGTAGCCTAGCGAGAGGTCTTTGTAGGCGCGCCACATATTTCCCCAGAGCATCATGCCGTATTCGGCCAGTTCTTTCTCCTCATTGTTGTCGGCAAAATGTTCGAGGATGACATAAAAACCCGGGTCGATGGCCCAGATAAAATTGGCGTAATCCTTCCAGATGGCTACCCTGGAAGCATCGTAAACGCCCCAGGCGTTGACATTGCCCAACGTGTTTTTCTGGGTAAAACCTTTCGACAGATCGAAGCGGAAGCCATCTACCTTGAACTCCGTTATCCAGTATTTGACGCAATTCTTGACATAAGCCTTCGTGGCCTGCGATTCGTGGTTGAAATCGTTGAACACGCTGAAATCGTGCGGCGCACTGGGATTGAGCCAGGGGTTGTTGGCGGCAGGGCGGTTGTTGGCGCTGTCCCAGTACAATTGCGCGAGCGGACTGGCGCCCGTAGCCTGGTTGAACACCACATCGAGGATAACCGCGATGCCGCGCTGGTGGCAGGCATCTATCACGGTTTTCAGGGCTTCTGCCGAGCCGTAGTATTTGTCGAGCGCCTTGTGGAACGCCGGGCCATAGCCCCAGTTGATGTTTCCGTCGAACTCGTTCACAGGCATCAGTTCAATCGCCGTCACGCCAAGTCGGTCCAGATAGTTCAGGGTGTCGAGCAAAGTAGGGTAATCATGGCGACTGATGAAGTCGCGCATGAGGAGTTCGTACACCACCAGGTCGGTCTTTTTGGGGCGCGTGTAGTTGTTGGCCTGCCAGTTGAAAGGCGTTTGATTGGTTTGCAGCACCGACACAGCGCCTGCGGTTTTTCCTGTCGGGTAAGCCGGCAGGTTTGGAAAGGTCAGCGGCGGAATAAACCCATCGTTCCAAGGGTCGAGCACAAGGGTGCTGAGCGGGTCGGCGATTTTCAAGGCGCCTTCAACCAGGTACTGGAAACGAACAGGCTGCCCGGAAGGAAGGCCCGCCAGGTCGATCCACCAGGTTTTCCCGTCGATGCTGCGCCGCATTTGGTGCGCATCGCCAGGCTGCCAGTCATTAAAATCGCCAATCACGTGTACGATCTGTTTGTTGGGGGCGTACAGCGCCAGCCGAACATCGCCATTAGGCAAATAATTGATCCCCAGCTCGGTGCCGGGAGCCGGGTCTTGTTCCACAATGCTACCCGGCGCCAGGTACCAAAAAGTAGAGGTATCTTTTTCTGTGGCCGTACTTGCCACAAAATCTACCCTGTGCAGCCCCGGCGCTGTCACTTGCACAGTACCGCTCAGCGACAGGGCATTGAGGCTTGAGTTCAACAGGTTGCCATCGGCAAAAAGTTGCAGGGTGGCAGGCAATGAGGCGGCTGCCGCGACCGCAATGGAAGCGCCGACATTTTTCAGAAAAAAGCTCTCCGTAGGCTGGTTGAAACGCGTTTGCAGCGGCCCGCCTACCGGGTACACGTCGTAATACATGTCGCTGCCGTCGGCGGCCCGGCCTACGATGCTGCCGTTTGCGTTTCTGAAAACAAAGGCCATTTTCAGTACGGTTTCATTTTGCGCAATGCCAAAAAAGGTCCTGATGTTGAAGGTTTTTGACCAGAGATTTGGACCAACATTCGTCATCATCGCTGCGGCGTTGTTGGTGCCCCAGGTGGTGGCCACGTGCTTCCAGTCCGTAGGACCGCTGCTCAGGTTGGTGATCACGCCCAGGTGCGCCCACACGGGACTGACTCCCGTCAAAGCCCCGTTTCCTTGGGTTGCGTTGTAATAGATCGTCACGTTGTCATCCACCGTCGGGAAGCTTGGCTCGCAGGTCACTTGTGCCCGGATACTGTGGAAAATGGTGCTGAACAGGAACAGGGCAAGTAGGCGTTTGCTGTACATAATCGGATTTTTTTACAGGCCGGCTTTTCTCGGCCTGTTGTTTATTTCAAAAAAAATCCTATTTCACCAATGTCTGGTAAAATAGGATAGGGTGGTTTCGGGGTAAAGATACAGATTGGATTGTTACTTTCAATACGCCTTCGCAAACAAAACCCGTCGCTTGCTAGGCTTCCCCGTCAATATACAGGCGCCTTCCGATTCTTCCCAACCCAAAGGAATACAACGGATTGTCGCCTTCGTTTTCTCTTTTATCTCCAGCTCCGTTTCGGTCGTTCCGTCCCAGTGGGCATATACAAATCCGCCTTTGTTTTCCAGCACGTCTACAAACTCATCCCAGTTGTCGGCCTTCGTGATGTTCGCGTCGCGGTGAGCTTTGGCTCGATCAAAGAGGTTTTGCTGAATTTCTTCGAGCAGATTGGCCACATAATCGCCAATGCCGTCAAGCGACACGTTTTCCTTGGTCTTGGTGTCGCGACGAGCCACTTCCACCTGGTTGGCGGCGAGGTCGCGCTGGCCCAGACCCAGGCGCAGGGGGATGCCGAGCATTTCGTATTCCGCGAATTTGAAGCCCGGACGGTTTTGGTCGTCGTTGTCGATTTTCACGCGCACGCCTTTGGATTTAAGGGCCGCTGCGATTTTGTCGGCAGCTTCTGTCAGTTCAGGCGATGGCTTTGGAATGGGCACGATCACCACTTGAATGTTGGCGAGTTTTGGCGGAATAATCAGGCCGTCGTCGTCGGAGTGGGTCATGATAAGGCCGCCGATAAGCCGGGTGGAAACACCCCAGGATGTGGCGTACACATATTCCTGTTTGTTTTCCTTGTTCAAAAATTGCACTTCAAATGCCTTGGCAAAATTTTGACCGAGGTAGTGCGAAGTACCTGCTTGCAGCGCCTTTCCGTCCTGCATCAGCGCTTCGATGCAGTACGTCTCTTCGGCGCCGGCAAAGCGCTCATTCGCCGATTTGATGCCCTTGATAACCGGCATGGCCATCCATTCTTCTGCGAATTGTGCGTATAAATCGAGGATGGTCAGGGTTTCTGCAACGGCTTCTTCGGCGCTGGCATGTGCCGTGTGCCCTTCCTGCCAGAGGAATTCAGT
>CAYVPM010000593.1:0-3440 GCA_964453475.1 uncultured Saprospiraceae bacterium
GAGGTGGTGAATTACACAGTGCAAGACCTCCCCAACTTGCCCAACCTGACATTTAGTTCTCTTGACGCCAACTGTGGCCTTAGCAATGGCAGCATCAACCTTACGGTAAACGGCGGTGTGACACCTTACACCTATATGTGGTCGAATGGTGTGACCTCTCAAGACCTGAACAATTTGCCGGCGGATATTTACATCGTAACCGTTACTGGCGCAAACGGATGTACAGCAGACAATGGTGTCGTGATCAATGATATCCAGATACCGGTGGCAGTGAATGGCAATGTAAGCGATGTAACATCTTGCATCACCAACAATGGTTCCATCATGCTCCAGGTGACGCCCGCAAACGCTACCGTAACTTGGGACAATGGAAGCTCTGTTTTGGTTAGGAACAACCTCGCCGTAGGCTCCTACTCTGTCACGGTGAGCATGGGCGGCACGTGTACCGAGACCGCGACATTCGATGTGTATGAAAACCTGGAATACCCGAACCTTGCAACAGATGTCACCGCCGGCTACTGCGGCCTTGCAACGGGCGCTGTTGACCTTACTGTAGATGGAGGTATTACACCATATACCTACAAATGGTCGTCCGGCCCGATGACCCAGGACCTTGCGAACCTCCCGCAAGGCACTTACACCGTAACGGTGACAACCGCCCGCGGTTGTACGGCAGAAACAACCGTGTTTGTGCCAAACAACGATGTGCCCATATCTTTGAACGGTGTCATTTACGACAACCTCGCTTGTGTGCCGCCACTGAACGGAGCCATTGATCTCTTGGTCGACCCCAACACTTATACCTACACCTATATGTGGTCGAATGGCAGAACCACCCAGAATATCAGTGGGCTTACCCCTGGGCTTTACACGGTTATCGTAAGACTTGGTACCTGTAGCGCTACGGAAACCTATGAAGTGCTGAATGCTGCAATCTCACCCAATTTGTCCGTGGCAAGCTTGCCCGCTATATGTGGCCTCCCCAATGGCGGGGCCAACCTTAGCGCCAGCGGCGCGTCGTCGCCATACACCTATTTGTGGTCTAATGGTTCAAATGCAGAAGACCTGGCAAACGTGCTGCCGGGCACTTACACGGTGACGGTTACAGACTTCTTTTCCTGTTCGGCAACTACCTCAGTCATTGTTACCAACAACAACGTGGTGCTCAACATCACAGGCACGCCGACACAAAACACGTCTTGTGCCGTGCCCAATGGGGCAGTCAATATTGCTGTTGCCCCAGCCGGGAACTATGTGTACAGTTGGAGCAACAACGCTGCCACGGAGGACTTGGCCAATTTGCCAGCCGGCACCTATACCGTTACAGTAACTGCAGGCACCAGTTGTTCTTCCACAGCTTCCTTTATGGTGCAAAACAATACATCAGACCCGGTTATTGCTCCGGTAATTACGGCTTCCATTTGTACAAATCCAAATGGCGCCATTGATATCGATGTCACCGGCGCCATTACGCCTTATACCTACAGCTGGTCAAATATGGCGACGACGCAGGATATTACAAACCTGTTGCCTGGAACATATACCGTTACAGTCACTGGGGCCAATGGCTGTACTGCTGATACTATATTGTTCGTGCCAAACGATGCAACTACATTCAGTCTGGCGGGTACTACAGTGCCCTTGACAAATTGCACCATCAACAATGGGGCAATAGACTTGACCGTGACTCCCCCCGGACCGTTCACATATCTATGGTCTAATGGCGCAACAACACAGGATGTTGCCGGGTTACCCAACGGAATTTATACCGTTCAGGTAACAGAAACGGGCACTTGCACGGCGTCTATCTCATTTATTGTTCAAGACAACAGGACCTTTCCGACACCGGCACAGTCCATTGTCGCTGAACTGTGCGATCTGATGGATGGCAGCATCGACTTGATGGTCAGCGGAGGCGCTACCCCGTATGCCTACGCATGGTCTGGTGGGCAAACAACACAAGACCTGGCGAATTTGACTAACGGTACGTACACCGTCACCATAACAGGGGCCAACAACTGTACCGCTACTGCTACGTCCGTAATTCCAGACAACAGCGTTTCCTTTGCCATTGCCGGTGTGCCAGTGCCGAATACCTCCTGTGTGGCCAACAACGGCGCTGTGAATGTCACCATGAGCCCGACAGACCCAGGGTTCGGCCTTAGCTATACCTATCTTTGGTCAAACATGGCCACAACGAAGGATCTGGCAAACCTAGCACCGGGGCAGTACACCGTAACGGTGAGCGCTGGCGGCACTTGCACCAGCACCTCTGTCTATAATGTGACGAACAACACCGTGGCGCCAGCCATTACAGAACAGGTTACGCCTGCGTTCTGCGGACAAAGCAGCGGCAGTGTGAACATTACAGTGGTGAGCGGCCAGGCGCCGTTTACCTACATCTGGTCTAATGGCAATACGACAGAAGACCTGACGGGCACTGTTTCCGGCACCTACACGGTCACGGTCACCGGAGCGCTGGGCTGTACCAACGAAAAAACCTTTGTCATTCCGGAGAATACCATCATTCCCGGTGTCAACGGCGCTATCACCAACAATACCTCTTGCGTGGCCAACAACGGCGCCATTGTACTCAACGTCACACCGGTGTTGACCTATACGTACAATTGGGCTGGTGGTCAAACGACATCTACTTTACAGAACCTGCCTGGTGGAACCTACACTGTGACGGTAAGCGCCGGCGGCACCTGCACATCTGTCAACAACTTCGTTGTGCCGAATGCCATCCCTGTTGTTTCCCTGAGTGGCACCAAGACCAATGTTTTATGCTTTGGCAACAGCACCGGCGCTATAAACCTGACGGTTAACGGGGGTAGTACCCCTTATACGTACAACTGGTCGCCAACAGCCGGCAATATTGAAGACTTGACGAACCTGCCCGCCGGCAATTATGCGGTCACGGTTACGGATGTAAACGGTTGCTCCAGCAGTACATCATTTGCAATCACGCAACCTGCCAGCAGCCTCCAAATTATTTGCGCCAAGGTGAACGATATTTCTACGCCAACCACCTTTGATGGAAGAGCGACGGTAGATATTGCTGGAGGCTTGCACCGTATACCGTGGTTTGGTCGCCTGGTAGCACCCAGAACAACGTTGTGCCGGGAATTTTCAACCTCAACAACCTGAATCAGGGCAACTACCTGGTTACGGTCACAGATGCCAATGGCTGTACGGCAATTTGTAATTTCAACATTGGCCTGGTGCCATGTACCACCGCTGTCGGCACCATGGGCAACGCCTCGATTTCCCTGTGCGGCCCCGGATGTATCACCGCCAATTACAATGCACTCGGGCAGGTTTTGGATCCAAACGATGCTTTGCAATTTATTCTGCACGAAGGCAGCGGCAACCAGATTGTCAATGAAATTGCCCGCAGCACGCAGCCTTCTTTCTGCTTCAATCCAGCTACGATGACA
>CAYVPM010000594.1:0-3437 GCA_964453475.1 uncultured Saprospiraceae bacterium
GGTTGCGGTTGCTGACAGCCTTGCGATTGCCTTTAGCGTTGGCTTTTATTTCAAGTTGGTAGCTGAAGTACCGCTGAATATTGAAAAGTCCTTCCGCTCCGGCAGGGCACAAGCCGCAGCCATTGGTGCTGACAGATCAAATTTTGTGCTTTACAAGAACAACCAAAAACTCGAAATATGAAACTCATCCTTGTACACGGACGCGCCCAGGAGGAATACGAAGATCAAGCCCTCAAAAGCGATTGGGTAAATTCCCTGAAAATAGGCTTGGCAAAGTCGAAACTGACATTGCCCGGTGATGTTAAAATTGAATTTCCCTATTACGGCAAACTGCTGATGAAGCTGATCCATGAAGCGGAAGCCAAGGATATAAAATCGGAAGCGCGGCGCAGCGGCGAAACCGTGGATGAATCGGCGGAACTCGCTTTTTTTGAGGAATACCTGCGTGAAGTTATAGAAAATGCCGACCTGAGCGCAGCGGAAAAAGCAGAAATGCGGCGCTTGCTCCGCCAAACGAGAAGCGGCCCGCTGGATTGGGCGCCCGTGCGCGCAGTACTGGCTTTTTTGGACAAAAGCACAACCATCAGCAGCCTGAGTATTGCCAGCATTACGAAAGATGTTTTCATGTATCTTCACCTGGGCAACATCAAAAGGCAGATAAATGACGTGGTGGCAAAAAGCTTCGATGCGGGGCCTTGTGTGGTCGTCGGACATTCCCTTGGTTCCGTGGTGAGTTATCAGGTGTTGCAAAACCACCCGGAGTATGATGTCCGCAAGTTTATCACCGTTGGCTCTCCGCTGGGGGTGAATGGCATACGCAGTACCTTCAAACAGGTTTCCGTACCAAAATGCGTAAAGAACGGCTGGTACAATGCGTTCGATGTGCGCGATATCGTGGCGCTCAACCCGCTCAACCAGGAGTTTTTCAACGTGCAGCCGCCGATCGTGAACGCAAACCACGTCAAAAACCCTACGCCTAATCGGCATGGCATCAGTGGGTATCTGGAAGATAAGGAGGTGGCCAGCGAAATCTATCGGGCACTGGCCGGTTGAACGATTGTAGAACTTCATCAGGTTCTATGCTCCACTGAATTGCCCCTCCTCTTTTGAGCCATTCGTCTATCCTAAAGGAATCCACAACCTCAGGCTCCCACGGCGCTTTAATCCTTTGTTTTAAGCCGACCAGTTCACTATTTTCCAACGGCCTTTGGGCTTGTTGGGCTCGCTGATCGTATCTATCTTTGCCAGGAGCCGGAAAGTTTTTTTGTTTCGAAACTCAAGAATCCACTTCCCGGCTCAATTTTTGTCCTGAGACTGAACCCAGCATTGCCAGGGATTCATGCAACAAAGCCTCGGCAAAAAACTAATCAAGTCTTAACTTTAGATGCGCGGTCATTTCATTATATTATGCTGCTTACTGGCGCCCATTCTTTCGCGTGGCCAAACCACAGAAATCGACAGCATGAAGCAGTTGTTGCCAAGTCAAACTGCTGCAGAGCGGCTCAATACCTTACTGAGCATTTCCTATCAGCTTTTCGATTTCAGTGTCAAGGATGCGCACCATTATGCCTTGGAAGCACTTGCAGAAGCCAGAAAAATCAAAAATCGGCCTGGCGAAAAACACGCCCTCACCTTGATTGGAGAATATTATTATAATAACAGTGATTCTCAAAAAGCCCGTGAGTTTTTAAAACAAGCGGACCAAATCAGCCTCAAAGAAGGCGGGAATCTCTATACTGCTTATAATTATGTTATTAAGGCGAACATTTTTTTAGAGGAATCAAAAAGCGATTCTGCTCGGGTTTGCTTCCAAACAGCTTTTAAACTCCTTGAAAACGAGCACCACTATAAAATCAAGTATTACAGCTATTTCTGTTATTCAAGCTATTTATTTGATCAGAATCAACTGGATGAAGCCAAGAAGGTTCTGGAGGGCCTGTATATAGATGCTGTAAAAAGCAATGCTCTATTAAATCAAGCAGAATTACTCACGGAGCTTGCGGCCATTGAGAATAAAAAAGATGATTATGAAAAAGCTTATGCCTATTTGCTGCAGGCCGAGCCGTTATTGCCCAAAAACTCTTATAGTTATGTGAAATTTAATTTCCTCTACCACCTTGCCCATTTGGAGTACAACAGGGGCAATTATCTTACCGCCATTGCCCACCTTAAGTCAGTGCTTTCTATTAAAGAAATAGAGCAATATGAAGATGTAAAGGCAGATATGACCGTAATGGCTGGAAATATATATGTAGCTCAGGGAGAATTAGACCTTGCTTTGAAATCATACCTGGAGGCGGTCAAAGTATTTGATCGAATGAACTTGAAAAAGGATTTGGTAAATGTTTATCTTGATATCGCCTGGCTATATTTTAAACAATCCAACAACCAGGAAACTGCCCATTTTGCTAATATGGCTATGGGAATAGCCCAGGAAATTAAGCATGAAGAAGGCATCGCCAGGGCACATTCTACACTGGGCCAATTTTATTCCACTCAGCAAAATTATGCAGGCGCGATCCGTGAACACGAACAGGCCTTAGCAATCGTCAAAAGACTTAACGCGCGCAAAAACATCTCCGATACCTATTACAACCTGAGCACTTTATATGAGGAATTGGGGCAATTGAATACGGCCATATTTTATGCACAAAAAAGCATGGAAATGGATGAGTCAATAGGAGACCTCTTTAACCTGGGGATGAGTTGCCAAAAAAATGCCTCACTACATATCTTACAAAAAAGATACGACTCGGCCCAAGCCCTTTTAACAAAAGCCAAAGGCTTGGCAAAGCAGACAGCTTCCCCTGAATTAGAGCGGGACATTGAGTTGCTTTTTGCGGAATTATATGAAAAAAAAGGCGTCTTTAGCGATGCAATTCAGCATCTGCGGCTTGCTTATGCTATAAATGACAGCATCAACAAAATTGCTGATATAGAAAAAACAGCTGAGATAAGGGCACTCTTTGACCTGGAAAATATAGAGCTAAAAAGTAAAAATCAGGAGCAAGAATTAGCATTGCAACTTATCGAAATAGACAATCAGCGCAACTCTAAAATCCTGATTGGTATCATTTTAATTTTAGTAACCGGCCTACTACTCGTTGGAGCGTTTTTATTCAACATCAGCCGAAAGAATAATGCCAAGCTGCTTGAAGAAATTGCGGAACGCAAAAAAGCTGAAGCCCAAATCCTTCAAAGTCAGGTATTGTTTGAAGAAGCTCAGGCCATTGCCCAAGTGGGAAATTGGGAACTCGATTTGCTAAACTCGGAATTACATTGGTCTAAAGAAACATATCGCATTTTTGAGTTAGAGGATCAATCCACAGATGGCTTGTATGAATCCTGGCGACAGAAATATCATCCCGACGATTTAATAAAACTTGACAATGCGGTACAAAACACCATTAAAACAGGATCGCCGTTTAATATTGAGC
>CAYVPM010000595.1:0-3436 GCA_964453475.1 uncultured Saprospiraceae bacterium
GCGGCTTGAGAGGGTCAGCATTTTACTGAGTTCGCCTGCCCGGCGCGCGCGCAGCTTGAGTGTGAATTCAGCCTGTTTGTCGCCATTCCAGGAAGTGGTCAGTGTGCTTTCGTCCGGGAAGATGGCAAAGTTGTCGGCGCCCATATTGTCGCTCGAAGGAATATCCACCAGCTCGAAATCATTGTAGTTCAAGGTGAACTGGTAGCCGGCAACCATTTCTGCGGCTTTAAATTTCACATCGATCACCTCTCCGGCTTTCACTTCCCGGTCGTCCACATCGAAGATGAGGGCGCCAGCGCTGCGATCTTCGCTGACCATCAAGGAGTTGGCTACTGCAGTATTGTTGACATCACCTATTTTGATGGCCACAAAATCGTCTGCCATGGCATTGGATTGGATGTCTGCGACTGTTTTGCTTTCCGGGAACAGCGTGGAAAATGGGTTGTCCGGGTTGGGGAATGCGAAGGATTTGTCTACAAACCTCCAACTTGTATTGGTCGGGAGCTCCTGGTAAATGCCTAGAATGAGTTTGCGGAACTCCACAATGTCGAATGTGGTAATAGAGTTCGACATGTTGGCATCAGCCGCAATCATTTTGTAGGGTGAGCCCAGCGGTTGAATCCCCAGGATATGCTTGCTGATCAGCACCAGGTCATACGTTGTGATGCCGTTCAGCGGGTTGTCGTCCTTGGTCGGCGTAACCGTGTAGTTGGAAAATACCGGAACTGAATGAACAAAGCCATAGGTTCCCGCATTGTTCGTCATAGAGAAGTAGTTGAATGCCGGGCCAGCTTGGTGCTGTCCCGACAATTCCACATCGCTTTCCTCAAGGCCGTCGTTCGACTCTGTTTTCAAAGCGCCTGAAACGGTTGCCATGTCTGACACGCAGAACCCAGCGTTATCCTGAACAATGAGGTATGTCTCGCAAAAATCTGCATTGCCGGCAGCATCAATTGACCAGAGTTCAACGGGTTGGGTGCCAATTTCGTCGCAGGTAAACACCTGGCTGATAACGGGGTTGCCACCGCCGTCTACCGGGAATCCAAGCCCGGTGCC
Source organism: uncultured Saprospiraceae bacterium (assembly GCA_964453475.1). GTDB lineage: Bacteria > Bacteroidota > Bacteroidia > Chitinophagales > Saprospiraceae > M3007. The sequence goes on from CAYVPM010000595.1 coordinate 1,057, forward strand.
TGATTTGCGTATGCCAAATTCAAGGTAGTCCTGCGGTGTGCAGTTGTCTTCTGCGTGCAAGAGAAAGTCGCTGGCATAGATGGTCAAGGAACCGGTCACAGGCAAATTCGCACTGAGGCCGTTGATACAAACCACGGTTGGCGCCTTGCAGTCTTTTACCACGAAAGTGTACTCGCAAACGCCCTCGTTGCCACAGCCATCGCCCACGATCCATTTAATTTTGTGCGTACCATAAGGCAATTCCGGCACGGCAAACGTGTTCTGGGCGGTCTGGGTATTCCAGCGCACCGCTGCCGTCACATTGTTGCCCGTCGTGCTTGTTTGCAGGGTGAATTTGTACTTCTGTGCTATCGAAATCAATCGTTCATCAAAAATGCGCGAGGTGCCGCCGCCAAAATTTGGCGTGTTGAAGTTGTTGTAATTCACCGTGCCAGCTGGTGGCGGGGTCGTACTGTTCACCACAGTCTCCATCGAACCGTCGCCGTCGAGGTCGAGGAACAAGAGGTAGCGCACCGTCAGGTTTGCACCGGAACAAAGGTCTGAAGCAGTGATATTGAGGTCGGTCGGCGCTTCACACAAGTCATGCGATTGGGCTACCGGGTCGTACCAGTACTGCTCGTTCCACAACTGCGGGTTGTTGGTTGTCAGGTCGCAGAAAGTCACCGGACTCGCAGGGCATTGGATAATGGGCGCCTGGGTGTCGATCACCTTGATAATCTGCTTGTAGGTGTAACAATTCGCGTTGGCATCATAGAAAATGCTGTAGTTGGTCGCGCTGCCATCAGTTGGGTTTACCTTCACAACCGTTGACTTCCAGGGGTCGCCGCTCGTTTGCACGGGCGAAACTATTGGCCCCGGCAAGTTGGAACTATGGCTGATGTTCGAATTCGGTGTCGGGTTAGGCACCGTGATACACTGGCCATTCGGGTTGTAGGTGCACCAATTGATGATCTTCCAGGTGCGCTCAATTTTGAAACAGGCATCCGGGACTACCGTGAACAATTGATCTTCATACGTTACACCGAGCAACTCACAGTCTTTTCCAAAGAACTTGGGCTCGTCGTAAAGGCCTGTTCCGTCACAGACAGCGATTACCTTGTCGTCCGGAAATTTAATGTAATAGTTCTGGTTGTAATTGACGACAATGCGCTGGGTACATTGGCTTGATGCGCCTTTGCAGTCGAACACCCTGAATGTCCGCACAATCGTTCCTTTGTTACACACCGAGTCGAACTGGCTGTAATTGGCCGAATGTGTCAGTCCTTTTTGCCCCAGGTACTCCTTTGAAGCATCCAGACAACAGTTATCGTAAGCCTTGGCCTTTCCATAAGACCACAGGGAAGGATCGAAGGCATCGCAGGAAACCGTGACGTTGAATGGCGGTTCGCATACTGGCTTCAACTTGTCTTGAACGGTGACTTGCACCTGGCACTCGTTGTATATAGGTGTGCCATCCGGGTAGCTGGAAGTCGTTCCGTCAATGTTGAGCTGGTACACCCTAAGTATTATCGTCTGGGTGGTGCCTACTTCGCAACAGTAGAATTTGATCGAGTCAGATTCTATGGTGGCCAGATCAAACTCACTCAGCCCATATGGGTTGCCACTGCAATACCCGTGGTCGAGGCTATTGATGCAATCGCTGTATGGCTCTGCGCGCCGCACCTTGAATTTGATAGGGCTGCATTGATCGTAGGAACCATCATCGAAGGTACTGGCACGTACCCAGGTAATCCCTGCGAATTCACAGTTGTTGGGGTTGTTGTAGTAACAATCCGTTGGGTCGTCCACGCCGATGGAAACAATGGTTGTTTCATCACAAGATGGCTGTGGCGGCGAATAGTCGGCAATGTTCAGTTGGAATGACGTCGAACTGGTATTGCCGCAATTGTCTGTGGCAATGTAGCACACGGTATATTCGCCAATCGGGATGCAGGCCATATTGGAGAACGAAACCAAAGTGTCTGAGGAGCTGGGGTTGTTCCCAGGGAAGTCAAACAACCCTGCCGACACATTGATAATATTGGTTACAGCCCCAGTAATGGGGTCTAAGGTCTTCACCTGTGCATATACATTGTTTACGCGCGAACAATCCTTGTAGTCCTTCACGAGTATGCTCGGGAACTGGAATGTTGCGCAGCACGTATACGGATCGGTTGTTTCAACCATATTGACGGGCGGGTCAATAAAGATAGGTCCTTTGTCGTCGCGCACCCGCAGCACCTGCTGTTGCGTCATGGAGCCCATAGGCAAGCAAGGATCGATAATCGTCCAGCTGCGCACAATATCATAAGAACCGTCGCAAATTGCCACCCTGGCATCGGAAAAGCCTACATTCAGGTTGCAATATCCTGGACAGCCGAAAGCTTCCGGGAAGCCTTGC
>CAYVPM010000596.1:0-3436 GCA_964453475.1 uncultured Saprospiraceae bacterium
GAAACTTGCAGCCAACAGGACTCCAGCAGGTCGAAGACTTTTTCCGGGGTAGAGCCGTACATTTGACTGGAGCCCTATCCATGCTCGATAATAAGCACAGGCTTCCAGCGGCGCAGGGTTTCCACGGCTCCTTCCAGCACCATCAGTTCTCCGCCTTCCACGTCAATTTTCATAAAATCGACCCGAAAATCGGGCGGCAGTACTTCGTCGAGCTTTTCGGTGCGCACGGTGATAAGGGTGTCTTCTTCATGGGCGCGGTCGTAGCGGCGCTTGAGCAAGCCACTGTAGGAAGGGTTGCTGACAACGTAATTGAAGCTTGAACTGCCTTTTTGATTGGAAAGTGCGATGTCGTAGAATTGGCAGTTGCGCCGACCAGCATACTTCGTTTGCAGGTTTTGGAACATCATTGGGATGGGCTCAAAACCGATGTGCTGGCCATTGGGTGAGGCTTGCAGAAAAAGATCCAGGATTTCGCCCTTGTGGCAGCCGACGTCGATGCAATTGCTGTCGGGCCGACAAACGTGGGCGATAACTTGTTGGGTCAAACGGTCGTAGCGCTGATTTTTGGTAAAATCGAAGGGCAGCGCTTTGAGTATTTTTTTGATTGCTTCTTTCAAACGACAAATATGGCTAAGATAAGGGCGGCGAAGGTACGTTACTCTGCAACAAAAAAAAGCCGCTGACACATTGCGTGCCAACGGCTAAACCCCAAAAAACCAAATGAAAACAATCTTTTAGCTTTTGCGCCCTAGGGAATTGGGCTATTTTGAAATCGGTTTTTGGATGATGGTTTTACAAAAGGGGTAAACGTGCGTATGTTGAAACGTCCTAAGTACGTCAAAAAAAATTCAAAAAAAAGCCGCTATAGTATTTCACAACAACGGCATGACCTTAAATCAATCTTCCTTTTTACCTTAAATCCCCGCTCGTTTGCGAGAACATAACTTTAAACGGGGCGATCAAAAAAAGTCACAGCCTGAGAAGAATTTTTATTAAAATTTAATGGTTGTTAACAAAGATTAGTGGTTACGCCCTTAAAAAAGGCTCATTCCACAAACTTTTATTTTGCATTTGCTCGTATCAGGTTTTTTTACGCGGGCCTGAACGCCCTTTTCCGGATTACCTGAACGCGGCATTACCTTTTGCGGCGCTTGTAATTCCCGCCGCCATTGTTGTTGCCCCGGTTGCGCCCGCGGGCGCCGCTGTTTTTGTTGTTCCCGCGGCCGCTGCGTTGGCGGCTTCGGTCTTTTTCATGGCGGCCGACGCCGGCATCAAGCTTGTCGAGGGAGTCGTGGCTTTCGTGCAGCACAAGTTGCCCATTGGAAAGTATTTCCATGTCTTCTTTCACGATGTCGTCGCTCACATAATGTTCCTTGTTCCAGGTTTTGTAGGCGAGTTTCATGTAAGAGGCAATTACCTCTACAAAGCCTTCGCGTTTGGTGCCTTCCGGCATATCAATCGCTTTTTGGATGAGGGCATGCACGCTGCTGCCATAGTGCCGTTTCCGGGTAGAGGAAGCAGGGTAGCCCAGCGGTTCTGGCTTGGGGCGGTCTTCTTCTTTTACGATGTTGATGCCGGCAGGTGGCGTCACATCCAGCCCGGGCCCGGCGATGGCAAACACGTGGTTCCAAAGTTTTTCTTTGAAATCGTCCATGTTGCGGTTGGGGCTGCTTGGGCTGAGCGTGATCATCAGTCCGACGATGGCTTCCACCGTTTTTTGACGCTTTTGTGGCGATTCAATGGTTAAGGCGTGCTGGATCATTTCCTGAATCGAGCGGCCATATTCCGGGTAGATGATGTCCGCACGTTCGGTATTGTATTCAATATCAATATTGTTCATGTTGCAATGTTTGTAAATTAGGTACTACAAGTACCGCTGAACTTTGTTCGGCGGTACGCGCCGAGCAAAGCTCAGCGTTACTCGACAGTCACGGACTTTGCCAGATTGCGCGGCTGATCCACGTTGCAACCGCGCAGCACTGCTGTATGGTAAGCGAGCAGTTGCAGCGGTATGACCGACAAGAGTGGCGTGAAAGGTTCTTCGGTTTCTGGTATTTCTATGGTGTAATCTGCTATTTCTTTTATCAAGGTTTCGCCTTCCGTAACAACCGCAACAACGATGCCCTTCCGGGCTTTTACCTCCTGGATATTGGACGCAACTTTGTCGTGGGCGCTTTTGTTGGTGGCGATCACAAAAACCGGCATGTTTTCGTCGATCAGGGCGATTGGGCCGTGTTTCATTTCCGCGGCAGGGTATCCTTCTGCGTGGATGTAGCTGATTTCCTTCAGTTTTAAGGCTCCTTCCAATGCCACGGGGAAGTTGTAGCCACGGCCAAGGTAAAGCGCGTTGTTGGCATGTTGCAGCTCTTTGGCGATATATTCCACCTTTTTCTGGCAGTTTTGCAACAACCTTTCTACTTTTCCGGGAATGCAGGCCAATTCCTGTACCAGTTCCTGGTAGCGTGATTTTGGCAGGTAGCCCCGTTCGTAGCCCAATACCAGCGCCATCATGGTGAGCATGGTCACCTGTCCGGTGAAGGCTTTGGTGGAGGCCACGCCGATCTCCGGGCCGACGTGGATATAGGAGCCGCTGTGTGTCAGGCGGGCTATAGAGGAACCCACCACATTCACGATGCCGTAGGTAAGTGCGCCGCGTTCTTTTGCCAGTTCAAGGGCAGCAAAAGTGTCGGCAGTTTCGCCCGATTGGGAAATGGCCAGCACCACGTCCTGGTCGCGCACCACCGGGTTGCGGTAGCGGAACTCGGAGGCATACTCCACCTCCACGGGCAACCGCGCCAGGTCTTCGAACAGGTATTCAGCGATCATGCCGGCATGCCAGGAGGTGCCGCAGCCGAGGATAATCATGCGCTGTGCGTTCACCATGCGCTTGATATGCTCTTCCATGCCGCCCAGGCGTACCCATCCGGCATCTGCGTCCATGCGCCCGCGCATGCACTCGGCGATGGTTGTCGGCTGCTCGAAAATTTCTTTGAGCATGAAGTAGTCGTAGCCGCCCTTCTCCAGCTGTTCTATTTCAAGCTCTATTTCATGCACGGTGTGGGTGCTGGTTTCGTTGCGCAGGTTCCGGATCACCAGCCCCTCTTCCAGGGTGATGGTGGCCACTTCTTCATCGTTGAGGTACACCACGTTTTTGGTATGCTCTACAATCGGCGTGGCATCAGAGGCAATCAAAAATTCTTTTTTCCCGATACCCACCACCAGCGGGCTGCTCTTGCGGGCTGCCACGAGTTTCCCTGGGTCTTCGCGGTCCATAACCACAATGGCATAAGCGCCGTGCACCGAGGTGAGCGCTTGCCGCACCGCTTCTTCGATGGGCAGTTTTTCGCGCATCTGTATTTCCTCGATAAGGTGCACCAGCACTTCTGTATCGGTATCGCTGATGAAGGTATGGCCGTGGTTTTTTTGCAACGCACTT
>CAYVPM010000597.1:0-3435 GCA_964453475.1 uncultured Saprospiraceae bacterium
GATTCTACGCATACTTTTTGTTTCCCCAGCATACCAGCTGGTTTCCCGGTGCGCGCAGTTTCTGTGGCCAAACTGGGGCCTCAATACTGGTTGGGCGATAAAATCACCGAAACGGGCACCAATTCCTCGCTGCCTTTGGAACTTGAAAAACAAGATGTAGACCAAGTGCTTGGCTATTTGCGCGGGCTTTAAGATATTTGCCCTACAATAACAGCACTTGTCCACTTTTCTCTTCATTTTAGCCATTATTCCCGGCCTTGCCATTTGTTACCTCATCTTTAGGATGGACAAATACGAGCGTGAACCGCTTTGGGCTTTGGCATTGTGCTTTTTTTTAGGAATGCTGGCGACAATTCCCGCGATTGGTATTCAAGGCTGGTCAGGCGTCTTGTCGGGTTTTAAAACCCAAAGTGCGGCCATCACCTTTGCGGCTTCTTTTGGCGTTATTGCCGCCAGTGAAGAAATGGCAAAATGCGCCGTGTTGCTCCTTGGCGCGTTCCCCCGTAAATTTTTCAATGAACCTGTGGATGGCATCGTATATGCGGTGTTGATCGGGATGGGTTTTGCCACCGTTGAGAACCTGATATACGCTTATAACTTCGGCATGGATACCACCCTGGTGCGGGCTTTCACCGCTGTACCGGCGCATTTTGTTTTTGCCATCGTACAGGGCTATTTCATCGGGCTGGCCAAATTCCAGCCAACACGCCGCATAGAACTCATATTTTTGGGTTTGGGGCTTTCTATCGTCATGCACGGCATGTATGATTTCCTCATTTTACAGGAAATGACAACCTGGCTCAGCGTTTTGGGCGCTGTCTCGGTGTATGTATGCCTTTTCTATTGTGGCACCCTGGTGCGGGAACATTTGGAGAATTCGCCGTTCAAGCCTGCCAAATAGGCGCTACTTTTCCCAACATTCGGCCACAGCAATCCTGGAATCGCCGCCGCCGTAATAGATGAACCAGTGGTCTTTATACCAGACCATGCCTTCCACGAAACAGACGTTGACCACAGAGCCTTCCTTTTCAAAATAACGGGTTGGGGTGAGCAGGTACTTGTCGGAACGAGCGATTAGCCGTTCCGGGTTCGAACTTGAAAACAACGCTTGCCCTACAGAATACACATCGGCGCCCAGGGTTTTGTCGCCGTTGTTGGCACTGTTGGCGCTGTTGTAGATCAACACGATACCTTCTTTGCGCAGCAGCGCAAATGGGCCGGGTTCCACCAGCCGGCTATCGAACATGCCCGGGCGGGGCTGCATCACCCGCACGAGGTTTCCGTTCCTGTCTTCCAGTGGCCGCCAACTGATAAGATCGTCGGAGGTAGCCATAAAAAGGTCGGTGTCACCCCAATACATGCGGTATTTGCCTTTTATCTTTTTAGCAACGATTTTATTGCCCTGCCGTTCGCAAACGATGGCGCCGGATTTTGACCAAAGATTGCGGTATTTGTGTTCCGACATCACCAGCCCATGTTTTTCCCAGCGTTTGAGGTCGTTGGAAGAGGCAACGCACAAGCGTGCCTTATCTCGGTCGTAGGCAGTATAGGTCATTACGTAACGGCCGTCACCCCCGGCGCACGATGCGGGGATCTTCGCAGCCGCCATCCCATTCATAAGGCTTCATCGCATCTTTATCGGGATAAAGCACGGGCTCTTCCCTTTTTTTGAACGTAAAACCGTCGAGGCTTTCCGCCAGGCCGATACGCGAGGTTCCGGATTCGTCCTGAGCGCGAAACAGCAGCCAAACCTGGTTGTCGCGCACGATGGCCGCCGGGTTGAACACGTTATTTTCGGCCCATTGCAACCTTTTCTGCCGCATCGGACACCTGAAATCAAGCTTGGCATCCGGCTCCATGATGGGGTTGTGGTCGTCGGCGCGCACAAATTCGCCGAACATCCAATCCTTGTTGGACACCAATTTTTGGGTGCTGTCACATGCTGAAAAGCAACACGTGAATGCCAGTAAAATCGTGGTAAGGCGCATAAGTCTATCTTTTTTTAGCAGCTTTTTCCATCATAATGCCCACTGCCGTAACACCGCTGAGCGGATTGGAGCGGGTATATTGTTCCAGGGTAATGGTGAATTCGCCGATCTGGTTGAAATACAGGTTGTTTTGCAGCATCATCCTGGTTTGACAACTTGAGCCTGAGCACTTGCCTGCCGGTTTTCCTTCCATATCGTACAAATCGAAAGAACGGATACGGCTTACCCGTTTTCCATCGGGGAATCTGGTGTGCAATTTCAGGTAAATATTCTGGGTGCTGAAGGTGTCCGAATGGGTAAATTGGATGTACAGGTTGTACAATTGGGCCGTATCGCTCACGGGAACTTTATAGTCGAGCGTATCGGCGTAGGCCCATTGTCCGTTTGAGATTTTTTTTTCTGATTTATACGAAAAATTGTCGCCGCAAGCCGTGAATCCGAAAACCAACAACAGCAGAAAGGCAATCGAGGGGAATGTTTGAAAATGAGTCATGTTGAAAAGGAATGTTTTGATGTTCAGGTTATTGCTTCAGCCGGGCGACCATGATGCCCGTTTGGCCACGTTGTGTGATGACATACTGGGCCAGCGGTTGGCGGTCAATAATTACTTTTTTAGCAAGTGATGAAGCATGCATGAGGTAGACGCGCCCGTTCTTTTTAACGGCAAAACCTTGGTGGGCAATATCCAGGTCGGCTTTTGCAGCAGTGAGGCAAATCAGGTCACCTTCCTGAATCAAGTGCTCCATGGCCGCGATCCGGTCTTGCGGGATAAAAAACCACTTATGGGCATTGATGCGTTTTTCCGCCCTTTTCAATTCCAGGAAAGCTTTCTCGTCGTTGATTTTCGGGTATTTCGCAGGCCTGGCCGTGATATAGCCTACCTTTTTGGTGTAAGGCACACCGCCCATTGAAGCGGAGAGGTCTTCGATAATGCCGCATTTTTCTGCCTGGAGCAGCCAGCCGGTGAAATAGTGGATCCGGGAGCCGTAGCCATCCACGTGGCCGCCCCAATAGCGCAATTGTTGCAGAAAGGTTCGGTAAAAATTATAACTGTCGTCCTGGGTCAGGGCAATGGCCACGCTGTTTTCCACAAAGGTCCAACAATCCATTTCCCGCAGGTTCACGATCAGCGTTTCCTTTTTAGCGCAGTCCAGACAGCCATGGACATACGGAGCGCCTAAAAAAGAGCGGGCGATGGTCATGGTTCGGGCAATAAGGTTGCTGTCTTTGGCCGCCAGCAGTTGTTTTTCAATAAAAAGCAAGGAATCCTGTGGGTTTTCCTGTAAGGGGCGAGAGGGCTGTGGGTATTCACCCATTCCACCTCCCAAAAGCAGCGCCAGGCTGGCGAAGAACCAGATTAGGTATATTTGTTTTTTCATAGTATTCGTTTTACAGCCCTTTCCAATGCTACCTTTTATCGTTGAGGCAGCTTTTCAAGAACCCTTCC
>CAYVPM010000598.1:0-3430 GCA_964453475.1 uncultured Saprospiraceae bacterium
ACAGGATAAACATGCCTGTACGGTCTTTCATCTTATCAAGCGCGCGTATTTGGGAGGGGCTGAGTGCCCTTGCGCCGACACTCGACAAACTTTCTGCTGCTTTCCCCGAATGGCAGGCATCGAAAATGAGCACCTGCTTTTGGGCCGCATTGGGCGTCAGCCACTCGGTTAGTTCAGCAGTAGAAATGGCGAAGTTTTTTCGAATCTCCGGGTCCTTCAAATTGGGATCGGTGACATCTTTGGTCAGGTAATAAAACTTGTTATCGGCGCCTTCGCCAAAAGTTGCGCCATGACCTGAAAAATAGACCACTACAATATCTTGAGGTTTTGCTCCTTTTACTGTGTCGGAAATTGCCATAAAAGCAGCCCTTATATTTTCTTTACTGGAAATAGCCTCGGCGGCCTGGCCTTCAGCCGTGGATAACAGCCGAACCGCCACCCGCTCTTCAAACAATCCTTTGCCGATCATTCCCAATGCCTTTGCCATTGCAGCCGCATCCAGATCCGGATAGGTCAGGCTTTTTACCCCGCTACGGTATTTGGACGTACCAATACATATAACATACAAGGAAGGGGGGCTTCTGTCGGATGATCCGGTACTTGAGGTGTTGTTACCTGAGGTTCCCCTCGAAAAACTCAGGGGGATATAATCCAGGTTATAGGCGCCGCTTTCCAACCAGCCTTCTTGATTTTCCGCCACTAAAGAAACCAAAATGGGTTTTGGAGCATCAAAAAACCTGTCATACGGCTTCAGGTCAATGCTAAGACTTTCTTTGCGATCAGGGTTGGCATCTTCCAGCTGTGTTTTGCCATTTACGGCCAAACGCAAAGCCCCAAGTTTCCCTTCCCGTGGTGTGAGCGTAACATTCAGGTATCCGTTGCTGATACTGGCATCAATGACCGGGTACATTGCCGAAGCCAGGCTCATGTTCGAAACATCCCGTACTTGCCCCCGGCTGCTGCCCAGGATCATAGACAAGAGCCCCGGTTCGTGGTAGCGCGCTTTGAGCTGGTCGAGTCCGATGGATTCCATGCCAACCACAAAATGTAATTTGTTCATCATGTCAGCAGACGCATCAAAAAGACCCGATGGCGTTGTAACAGCCCAGCGGGCGGCGCTACTCTTTTTCTCAGCCTCCCCGTATTCAGGAGGATCCCACTGATCATCGGCCAACAATAGACGGGCTTTGACAGTGCCCGTCGCTTTTTCACTGATCGTGTACACCATGTTATCCTCTATATCCACTACCCATTTGTCATCCCGAATGGTGGTAATATTGGGTGGAAACGGGCCTGAAAAACCAAACATTTTCCCTGTTTCCGGATAAAAGAGCGTGGTGCTTTCGGAAAACTGAATTCGGAGAACCTCGCCGCCGTTGTAAATTCCTGTATCCTTTAGACCAGATACATTCCTTTTACCGACCGTCGACTCAAATCTTTTATCGCCAAATTCCCAAATCAGCTTCCCAGGTTCCGTACTGATAGCCAACATCCCGGTCCTCACTTCTGCTTCCTGCGTTTTTGGAATCTCAATAAATGTGCGAAGGTCTGCGCTGAACAGCCCCCAAAATCCAAATACCATTCCCATTGGCCCTGTTAACTCCGAAGTATACATGGGAGTTTGCTTTATCTTTTCTCCTGTTTGTGTGTCCCAAAAAGCAAAATCACCCTGTCGATAGAAATCATCCGCCAGCCACTCCTCTGGTTCAATAATACTGACTACCCTGCTACCATCCCGGTTAAAGCCTACGTTTCGGCTGGCTAAACCAATGACTACACTCGAAATTTCCCGGTTTTCGGATATGCTCCAGCGGGTGAGACGACCGTCTGTATATAAGGTCAGGATGACATCATCTAAAAATAAGCGTTTCAAAATGGGTGGTTCATCCTCGCCAGGGGATTGGGGGCCAAGCGGGCCAAGCACACCCGTGGCCAAATCAGCTACCATCGTCACGCTGTCACTTAGGTAAAGGCGCTTGCCATCGGGGAAAAAGCCACTCGCCCCGCCTTTGAAAGTGTGCAATACTTCATTACTTGAAAGGTTCCAAACCAATGTTTGGCCCTCGTCCGACGACATCATAAAATACTGGCCGTTTTTGTTGAATTCCAGGCTTTCAACGGAAGCCCCTTCCCCAAATTCATACACCTTTTTTACCTCAGCGCCCGTTTCTGTATTCCACAAGCGAACTTCAGCAGCACTTTGGTTATCGGTATCCCAAGGTAGCCTCGTAGTTCCCGTAAGCAATAGTTTGTTGTCGGGAGAAAACGCGGTCACGCAGTTATTGGGAGCGGGAATCGTCCTTATTAGCCGTCCCGTGGCCGCTTCCCATATCTTGACATATTCAAAGGAACCACTGGCAATAAATCGCTGGTCGGGAGAGTATTTAAGCGTCGTGACCGGATTGCTCTGTATGATAGGCAGCATTAACTCCGGGGTTTGAGACGATGCGATTGCAGGGAAAATGTAGGGCAATAGGAACAGATATCGTTTCATGGAATAGAGGGTGAAATGGGCGAAACAATGCGTTATTTGACCTTATACTATGATTAAAGTGATTCTGAATGATTTGAGTGACCTCCTACGCCCTGAAAAAGGGCTTCGGCGGGTAATAAACAAATGCCTGATTTATACCTCACGCCGCCAGGTTTTGTGCATTCCGATGTTTGTAATCAATTCAAAATCAGTTGAATCAATCAGGGCCAATCACAAAAATCAGGCGAATCATAGTATAAAATGATGGCAACATTCCTGTATTCACAACCACTTTGCGTTGACTATACACACAGTTCTATTTTCCGCCCACACTAAATGAAACCCCCAAAAAATATCCCAACGCATATTTCGATTCCGTTTTAAAAAAAGACGCATCAGAGGTGAACCGGTCGCCCACCTGATAGCCCTGTGCTGGTATTGGCACCTTTCCGCCGCTCAAACCCCCGCTGATAACGATGTTGTGTTCCTGTCCGATGACGGCACTTGGGCCCAGAAAGAAGGAAATGGATTGCAGGTTGTTTTCTCCGCCCAGGGGAATGCCAACCCCAAAGGAACCTCCCCAGGAAAGGTTGCCAGACCTGGGGCTGAAAAAGTGGATAAACGTGGAAAGCACGGGAGAAAAGGCATCTTTGTCAGAAGAGAACACGGTAGAATCGCGGACAAAATAATCCTTCGGCTTTTGAAAAAAACTGGCAAAACCCACGCCCACACCGGTATTGACCTTAACACCGCCATAAATTTTCACGGGAATTGGCGGAAGTTGTTTGCTTCGTGCCCCAACGTACAAAGCCGAATCTACAGGCTCCAGCTTTATTCTAAAGGAGAGGTCATTGCCAGCAGCCACCTGACGATATGTTTTGGAAAAATCGTTGGCCATAAAAGCGGTTGTCATTGAGGAGACAGGAAACTTTTTGCGAACGGTACGGGATAAATTTG
>CAYVPM010000599.1:0-3430 GCA_964453475.1 uncultured Saprospiraceae bacterium
TTCCGTAATTGGGCACTTCGGGTTCTTCATGCAATGAACGTCCTATGCCATGCCCCACCAAATCCCGAACCACACCGTATTTGTGCTGCCTTTCACAATAATCTTGTATCGCAAAAGAAATGTCGCCAATCCGGTTTCCATGTATGGCTTTTTCAATGCCCAGGTACAAAGAGCGGTAGGTAACACGCAGCAAATCAACAACCTCATCCGAAATATTGGCAAACGCAAAAGTGTACGCCGCATCGCCGAAATAGCCCTCCAATTCCACCCCACAATCTACAGATACAATATCTGTGTCCAAAAATTCGCGTTTCCCGGGAATACCATGCACCACAATATCGTTGTAAGACACACAAAGCGAAGCCGGAAATCCGTGATAGCCTTTGAAAGCTGGCTTGCCGCCGTGGTCACGAATAAAAGTTTCCGCCGCTTTGTCAATCTCTGCCCCCGTAATCCCTGGCTTCAACATACTACCAACATGTGCCAGCGTTTTTGAAACCAACAGATTCGCGTTGCGCATCAGTTCGATTTCGGCAGCAGTCTTGTGAAAGATCCGCTTGCCTTCTTTATCGCTTGAAAAAAGGCCCATGTTTTGTTTATTATCTGTTGCCCGGCGTTAGATTGTCAGGCAATCAAATGTTCAATATTTAAGGTTGCCCAATTTGGACACCAGAAGTAGTACTGCGCCCTTGCAAACGGCCAGATTTGATCAAGCCATCGTATTTCTGGGTCAACAGGTAACTTTCTATAACCTGAAGCGTATCGAGTGCAACACCAACCATAATCAGCAAAGTTGTGCCTCCGAAGAAGAGTGCGAAACCCTGGTTAACGCCGAATGTAGCAGCAATAGACGGCAGAATACCGATAAAGCCCAGGAATATTGAGCCTGGCAAGGTGATGCGCGTCATGATATTGTCGATATAATCCGAAGTAGCTTCTCCAGGTTTGACGCCAGGAATGAAGGCATTGTTGCGCTTCAGATAATCGGAGTAGTTCGTCGGGCTCACCATCAATGCTGTGTACACGTAGGTGAAGATAACGATCAACAGGAAGAACACGATGTTATACTGAAGCGAATAGATGTCGTTGAACACCTGGATCCGGCCGCCTACCTGTTCATCAGAACCCGTTAGGTATTGAAACGCAGTTGCAGGCAGGAACATCAAAGCCTGGGCAAAGATGATCGGCATTACACCTGCTGAATTCACTTTCAAAGGCAGGAAGTCGCGTGCACTGGCTGCCGGCATGGCGCCTCCGGTACGTCCAACCATTCGTTTGGCAAACTGTATCGGTATTCGTCGGACGCCTTGAATTACCAGGATGGTAGCCATGACGATAACAAAAAGCAGGGCAAGCTCCACAAAGAACAACAAGAGCTGGTTGTTGCCGAAAAGCTTTTGGAATTCAAACACAAAAGACTGTGGCAAACGTGCAATGATACCCGCCATGATGATCAGCGATACACCGTTGCCTATGCCTTTATCTGTAATCCTTTCACCAAGCCACATACAGAATATGGTGCCTGCGGTAAGGATGATGATGTTGGCAAACCAGAACAAACCGTCTGGGATACTTGGGGAAACACCACCGGGGATACTGCGGATCAATTGAAGGTAACCACCGCCTTGAACCAGTGTAATTGCTACTGTGAGCAATCGCGTGATTTGATTCAGGCGTTTCCGGCCACTTTCTCCTTCTTTCGATTGCAGGCGCTGGAAATACGGCACCGCAAAACCCAACAACTGAACAATGATGGAAGCAGTGATGTACGGCATAACGCCCAACGCAAAAATGGCGGCATTGTCGAAAGCGCCACCAGTGAAGACGTTGATCAGACCGAGCAGGTCATTGGCGTCACGGCTTGCAGCCGCTTTGTCCAGTGCTGCAGGCACGACACCTGGCAGTACCACGAAAGTACCGACACGGTAAACCAACAACAAGCCGAGCGTGTACAGAATGCGATCGCGCAATTCCTTGATGCTCCAAATATTTTTGAGAACGGTAAAAAGTTTCATTACCGGATAGATTTTATACGAGTTCAACACTGCCGCCAGCAGCTTCGATGGCAGCTTTGGCCGACGCCGATACGGCGTGTACCTTGATGTTTACCTTGGAAGTGAGTTTGCCTTTGCCCAGCACCTTGATTTTGTCGCTGGCCCTTGCGATGCCGATGGCAACGAATGTGGCAGGCTCAAAGGTTGTGGTGCCCGACTTTTGTACCATCGCTTCCAATGCACCGATATTAAGCGCAGTGTAGTCAATGCGATTGATATTCTTGAAACCACGCTTCGGCAAACGGCGTTGCATCGGCGTTTGGCCACCTTCAAAGTGGCGTTTCTCTTTCGAGCCGCTGCGCGCGCGGTCGCCTTTGTGGCCACGTGTGGAAGTGCCCCCACGACCGGAACCCTGGCCGCGGCCAATACGCTTGCCTGCTTTTACTGCCCCAGCAGCCGGTTTAAGATTGGAAAGATCCATCGTTATAAGTTTTGACTTTGTTTGCCGGGCAAAAGAATGCCCATTGCACAAATTTTCAAGTTAAGGGATCAGGCGTTTTCAACCTGAACGAGATGCTGTACGACACGGATCATCCCTTGAATCTGGGGTGTATCATCGTGTTCTACGGTCTGTTGCACCTTGCGAAAGCCAAGCGCCGTCAACGTAAGTTTTTGGCGCTTCGACTTGTCAATCGGGCTTTTGACCAATTTGATTTTTATCTTAGCCATGGCTCTATCCGTTGAAAAGTTTATCCATTGAGATACCACGCTGGCGGGCTACGTCAGACGGGCTGCGCAGGCTTGCCAAAGCGGCGATTGTTGCTTTAACCACGTTGTGTGGGTTGGCTGAGCCTTGAGATTTGGCCAGCACGTCGTGCACACCAACTGATTCCAGCACAGCGCGCATAGCGCCTCCGGCAATTACACCGGTTCCTTGAGCAGCAGGCTTGATGAGTACGCGACCAGCATCAGATTTTCCATGTGCCTCATGTGGTATGGTACCGTTGAGGATTGGAACTTTGATGGTGTTCTTCTCCGCATCTTTAACTGCTTTGGAGATGGCTTCTGAAACCTCACGCGCTTTACCGAGACCTTGGCCGATGCGGCCCTGGCCATCACCTACTACCACTACGGCAGCAAAGCTGAAGGTACGGCCACCTTTGGTGACCTTGGCGACGCGGTTGAGCGACACGAGTTTTTCTTTCAGTCCTGAATCTTCAGAAGTGCGAGAATTTTCTTCTTTTCTATCTTGCCTTGCCATGTTGCTTAGCTTGTTGATAAATTATTTGGTTTGATTGCCCTTGCGACGCGCAGTGGCAAACAATTGCATTTTAGAATTTCAATCCACCCTCGCGGGCGATGAAGCGGCTCGGACAAAGCACCGCATCCGCAGCCTTGATCGAGTACTCCTCCTGGGCAGCGGCGGGCTCATAGTC
>CAYVPM010000600.1:0-3430 GCA_964453475.1 uncultured Saprospiraceae bacterium
GGCGGTGGCCTGGCCCTGCACCGAGCGCACCGCGCATAGCCCAAAGCACGCCCGCTTATCAAGTTTTTGAGCGAAGAAGGCATGAAAGTGCTGCTCCAAAAATCAGAAAACGTTTACCTCCAGGAAAACGCCAAAAGGATGCCTGAGGTAGATGCCGAACTGCTGTTTTACATCGATGAAAAAAACCGCAGCGTTGAACTGACCGAAAAAGGAGTGGAATACCTCTCCAATTTCAACAACGAGCCCAACTTTTTCATCATGCCGGATATCAGCTCGGAATTGGTGAAAATAGGCAATGACGAAACCCTGAACGCTGAAGAGAAAATTGAGGCCAAAGAGCGCCTTTCACAGGATTATGGCATAAAAAGCAGGCGCGTACACGCCATCCAGCAATTGCTCAAGGCTTATGCTTTGTTCGAAAACGACAACGAGTACATCGTCGTCGATGGCGAGGTGAAAATCGTGGATGAACAAACCGGACGTGTCATGGAAGGCCGCCGTTATTCCGACGGACTCCACCAAGCCATAGAGGCCAAAGAAAATGTAAAGGTGGGCGAGATAACCCAAACCTACGCAACGGTTACCCTGCAAAACTATTTCCGGATGTACCACAAGCTCGCTGGTATGACCGGTACAGCTGAAACGGAAGCCAAGGAATTGTGGGACATCTACAAGCTCGACGTGGTGGTTATCCCTACCAACCGGTCGATTACCCGGAAAGACGAAGAAGACCTGGTATATAAAACGGCCCGCGAAAAATACAACGCGGTCATCGACGATATCATCAAACTCCGCGATGCGGGCAGGCCAGTCCTGGTCGGCACCACCTCAGTCGAAATTTCTGAGCTGCTTTCCAGGATGCTGAAAATGCGCGGTATCGATCACAACGTATTGAATGCCAAGCAACACCAAAGAGAAGCCGAAGTGGTGGCAGAAGCCGGCCAGGCCGGGAAAGTAACCCTGGCAACCAATATGGCGGGCCGTGGTACCGACATCAAACTCGGCCCTGGCGTAAAAGATTCCGGCGGCCTGGCCATCATCGGTACCGAGCGCCATGAAAGCCGGCGTGTCGACCGCCAGCTGCGCGGCCGTGCAGGCCGTCAGGGCGACCCTGGCTCTTCCCAATTCTACGTCTCCCTGGAAGATTCCCTGATGCGCCTCTTCCAAAGCGACCGCATTGCCGGTCTGATGGATAAAATGGGCCACAAAGAGGGTGATGTGATCCAGCACTCGATGGTGACCAATAGCATCGAAAGGGCGCAAAAAAAGGTAGAGGAAAACAACTTCGGCATTCGCAAGCGTCTGTTGGAATACGACGACGTGATGAATATCCAGCGTGAAGCCATCTACCGCAAGCGCAGAAATGCTTTGTTCGGCGAACGGCTTCAAGTTGACATCAACAATGCATTTATCGCCATCACTTCCGAACTGGTGCATGTACACCGGGAAAGTGGCGATTTTGATACCTTCCGCTTAGACAGTATTCGCCTCATCGGTGTTGACCCGGAAATGGATGCCGCATGGTTCAAATCAGCCCCGGTTGCTACCGTAACGGCAACTTTCCTGCAACAGGTACTAGATTTGTACGAACACAAATCCAAGCAGGTGGGTGATCGATTGCTGCCCATCATCAAAGATGTTTATACAAAAGAAGGGCATCGCTACAAGCGCATCGTCGTGCCGTTTACAGATGGCAGCCTTGGACTTCAGGTCAGCGCCGATATGGAAAATGCCATTAAAACAAATGGTAAATCTACCATGCGCGACGTGGAGAAGGTTGCTACCCTGGCCTTGATAGACGATGCCTGGAAAGAGCACCTGCGCAACGTTGACGACTTGAAAGAGTCGGTGCAAGGCGCCAGCTTTGAACAGAAAGACCCACTCGTAATCTACAAAATGGAGGCTTACAACCTTTTTGAAGGGCTTATCGGGCATATCAACAGCAGCGTGACCTCCTTCTTGCTGAAAGGCTCGCTTACCCTGCCCGACGAGGAGCAAATACAGCGCTCCCAGCAGCAGCAGCAGCTTGCTGAAGCACAGCGACGCGCTCAGGCCAACCGCCTCCGGGCCAACAACCAGCAACAGCGCACCGAAACCCAGGAAGCTGCCCAACGGGCCGCCCAGTCGGCTGGTCACAATGGGCCGGTACAACGGGTGCAACCCATTGTTAAGGAAAAAGTGGTAGGCCGCAACGAGCCTTGTCCCTGCGGTAGTGGCAAAAAATACAAACATTGCCACGGATAAAAATGGTTTCATGGGCCTTGTGCGGCCTCTAAGACGAAGTTTCAGCGGGTAAAAGCATCAACCGCTCACGCAATGAAGCTTCGCAAATCCTGCGCATAAATAAAGCCCTTTGCGAAGCCGCCAGAATTTTTTTTCTGGCGGCTTCGTTTTTTTTGCGTCTTTTTCAAATGCAATCGTCTTTATTTGTGGGGTAGTAGACAGTTCGCCCTGAATTTTTATGTCCAACATCGATACCAAGCTCATCTGGGATAATTTCAGCCGTTCCCTCCGCCGATTTTTATTGCCGCAGGTTGCCTGCGCGCAAGATGCGGACGATTTGCTGCAAGAAATATTTATAAAAATCCACCTAAGGCAGCATACACTCAACAAGGAAGAAAGCCTTCCTGCCTGGGTGTGGCAGATCACCAGGAATACCCTGCTGGACTATCACAAAAAACGGCAGATGCCAATGGCGGCAGAAGAACAGGCTGCGACATTGCAAGCTGAATGGAACTCGATTGATACCAACCAATTAATGGCAGAATGTATTCGTCCATACCTCGACCTCTTGCCTGCGCATCAACGGGAAGCTTTGCAATTGGCTGATTTAGAGCAGGTTTCTCAAAAAGTATTGGCAGAGCGCTGGGGCGTAAGCCATTCCGGCGCCAAAAGCAGGGTACAACGTGCAAGGGCTGAACTACACGGCCTGTTTCAACAGTGCTGCCAGGTAAAAGCAGATGCTTATGGCAACATCATATTTGTTGAATGTTGGGAAAAATGAAAAATGTTTGCGTCCTTTTTTGATGGAGTCGTCTATTAAAGTGAAAGGCTGAGGCCACTTTTTTTCACTAATTGGAATCCATACCATGCAAACCATCATTCGATTTTTCAGTGCGCTGTGCCCTTGTAGCCCAGGCTGCTGCGGTGGCAACACAGGCTGCTGCTAAGTTCCATTTTCTCACATTTTTAAACGATTTACAATGAAAGCAAAGAAAATTTTCATGATTGGCCTGCTTATCGCCGGTCTTGCAGCCTCCGGTTTTGCTGCGTACAACTATACTATGGGCAATTGCCCCATAGAGGACTGTTGTTTCCCTGGCTGCTGTGAAGAGGCTGCAGCTGCTGACTGCTGTGTTGAAGGTAACTAATCTGCTGATTTATACCTCACGCCGCCAGGTTTTGTGCATTCCGATGTTTGTAATCAATT
>CAYVPM010000601.1:0-3425 GCA_964453475.1 uncultured Saprospiraceae bacterium
CAACAACATTCCGGGCCAGATATTGACGTATCAATGGTCGGCAGCCAGCCCGCTGATACTGACAGGTACGTCAAACGACACGGTGCTGGTCAACGGCCCTGTGGGCAATTACGAAGTCACAGTCACGGTGACCAACCAGTTCGGCTGCTCGCTGACGCTGAGCGTAGAGGTTCAGATCGACAATTCGTTCGACATTCAGGATTCTATTTCTGTGGATCTTTGCGACGGCCTGCACGTTCAATTTACCAATACAAGCGGCGTGCCTGGCACCTGGCATTTCGGCGACACGAACACAAGCACGCTTCAGAACCCCTTGCACACCTACGCCGCTGCAGGGCTTTACCATGCCATGTTCATCCCGCTCGATACGATGTGTACGATGCCCTGGGACTCCCTCCTCAACGTACAGGAAGTGGCGCTTGACACACCGCTGATCGGCCACAGCTATTTGATATGCATTGACAGCGCGGTGGTACAGTTCACGGGCACCTCGAACGGCGCAGTGGTAAACTGGAACTGGACATTCAGCTACGGTACGCCGGCGACTTCTAACCAGCAAAACCCAGTGGTAACCTTCCTGCAAGAAGGCACCGTAACGGCGACCCTTACGGTTACAGACATCAATGGCTGCTCGGCCACACACACAGTGTCCGTAGGAGTAACATTTATTCAGGATTCTATTCCTGCGATGCAGATGTTTTGCATTGGCGACTCGGTCCAATTAAACGCAAATGGCTTTGATACGACGGCAACTTCCTATGTGTGGACTTCGGTGCCAGTTGACAACAACTTTGATTCCTCCGACCCGAATCCTTGGGTATCGCCTTCAGTGCCAACGGTTTATACGGCTACAATTTACAATCAGGACACTTTATGCTTTGCAACGTATGCGGTGACTGTTGTTCCGAAAGACGGTGCTGATTTACAATTACCCCCGGATATGGTGGTTTGTAATGAAGATTCCATTACGATTGTTGCTGAAGGTAATGGTATGAACTACGAGTGGTCTGAATTCGCGAATTTTGAGCCGATTTTTGCCACAGGGCCAAGTATTACGGTGTTCCCAACACAAGAAGGGAAGGTTTATTATGTCAGAACTACTTCCACAAGCGGCTGTGTAGGACTTGATTCCATCCACATCATCAACGGACAAGTTTCTGTCGAGCCTGGGGAATACGACAATGACATTTGCCTGGGTGAATCTACGATGCTGCAGGTGATCAACCTTGATCCTGAGGACGTACTTGTTTATACCTGGACGCCAACATTGCCCAATGTGCCAAACCCGGTTGTTTCACCAACCGTGACGACGACTTACCATGTCGTGATCGCGAACCAATATGGCTGTATCGAGGAACTCGATTTCCCTGTAAATGTTACCGTTATTACCGTGGTTGCTGAAATTATCGGATTGGACACGATATGCACGGGCATTTCCACCCAGTTGCTGGCAACAGCATCGGGCAACGGGGCGCCTTATACCTATTCCTGGTCGCCATCTACGGGCCTGTCCAACCCAAACATTGCGGATCCCGTGGCTTCGCCAGATGAAGCACAAGTATACGTGGTAACGGCTACGACCTTTAATGGATGCACGGCAACAGATGAAGTTTCGATCATGTTCTGTGAAGACCAATGTATCGAGCCATATATCTTCGTGCCTTCGGTATTTACACCCAACGGCGACTCGAATAATGATTATTTCATCGTACGGGGAGTGAACATTACGGAACTGGTCTTTATTGTATGGGACCGTTGGGGCGAAAAGATGTATGAAACCACGGACATCAATGCCCAGGGCTGGGATGGTACCTATCGCGGAAACACGTTGACACCGGATGCCTACCCCTGGTATTTAAGGGCAAGATGCGGCAATGGGGTGTATTATGAAAAGAAAGGAAATGTGACTTTGTTAAAGTAATTTACAGGTATCAAGATGTCAATGGCAAGTTGAACGAAATGGTGGTACCTTTTCCAGGGCTGCTTTCGATTTTGAATTCTCCGCCAATTTCGCGGGCGCGCTTGCTCATGTTGCTCAGGCCCAGCCCAACCCCGCTTTCCATTTTGGCTTTCGGATCAAACCCGATGCCGTTGTCGCTTACAAGCATGGAAATCAGGGATTTAGTGGCGCTCATCTTGATGTTCAAGGTATTGCACTGACTGTGTTTTACGGCATTGTTAATGGCTTCTTTGAAAAGCAGGTAAACATTGCGGCGCACTTCAATATCAAGGTCCAACACAGGCAGGATGCGCGGGATGTCGATTTTATAGTCGATGTCCTGGGTTTCCAGCACTTTTCCGGCGTATTCCCTCAACCTGTCTGCCATATCATTCAAGAAGTCTGGGTGGGGTTTTACCGACCAAATCAAATCGCTGATAGATTCGACGGTACTTTGTGCGCTTTTGCTGATTTGCTCCAAAATGGGGGCAGCTTCCGGTATTTTATCGGCAAACTGCTGGTGCGCTACTTTGCTCAAAATGCGGATGCCTGACATGGAGGCTGCAATATCATCGTGCAAGTCGCGGGCGATCCGGTCTTTTGCCCGTTGCTCTGCCGCCTGCACTGCGATGACCCGGTCTTTCTGTTCCAGGTCGAGCTGAATCTCCAGGATGTTCCGGTCGCTTTGCACCACAGCATGATAACGAATAAAGGCGACAGTGAAGATTACTACTTCCAAAATAAAGCCCCACATTACCGCAAATTGAATGAATGGATAATTGGGGATTACGTTGATGTTGCGCAACAGATTCAGGATAAAAGCGCCCGCCAATGGCACAAAGGCGATGGCAACGATGCGTGCCCGCGGGTTTTTCTTGAAATTACTGATTACTACCCAGGCAGACATGGCCGTAATGACGAGGATAGAAATCATCACCGCCGTAAAAACGAATTTCAGCAGAGGGCCTTGTTCATACGAAACCAACACGGTGAAGATGCCCACCAACACAAACATAGAGGCCAGGTACCATTTGGTGATATTGTCATATACCTTGTTGATGTCCCACAAACGGATAAAATACCTGTAAAACATCCCATAAGTCGCCACCATCAGGAAAGAAATGCTGTGCCGCTGCATCACGGGGAACAAGTTTACCACCGCAGAATGGTTGTAGGCTTCCCGAAGCAGCACGACGACGACATAAGCTACATAAAAAAGGTAGGTTGGGTCCCGGTCAAAAACATACAATTGCCCTGCAAATACCAGGGAAACCAGCATGACTCCCAAAAATAAGCCGAATAACAAGATGTTTTTCCTGCTCATTAAGCCAAAATCATCCGGAGTGTGCAAGCTGAGCGCGAGGTACATGGAGCCTACTTCATTGGATGCCCTGGCCCAAAACTGGTTTTCGCCGGGCATCAATGTCACAGCGATATAATAGCCGGTGGTCAGGGAAAACCGTGAATCATTATAGGCGGTGGCGCC
>CAYVPM010000602.1:0-3424 GCA_964453475.1 uncultured Saprospiraceae bacterium
GGCTGTTTCAAGAAGCAAACTTTTGATTGCCAACACATTCGGGGTACAATCTGCCAGTTGGAACACCTTGCCTTTCCGCTCGTCGCGGCGTGCCGGATCTAGGTACAATAGGTCGAATTTTTTCCTTGAACCTTCCAAAAAACGGGCGGCATCATCCAGGTGAAACGTGACATTATCCGCGCCAAGCGCAGTCAGATTATGCTTTGCAGCAGCAAAAATGTCGGGAACCTGTTCTATGTAACCCGCCTGTTGAAATTGCCGGGCAAAAAAGAAGGTATCCACGCCGAGCCCGCCGCTGAGATCAGCCATGTCGGCGCCTGAAAAAAGGCCGGCTTTAAACCTGGCGGTCGCTTCCGAGGAGGCTTGCTCCACTGAAAGCGCAACAGGAAACTCAAGCCCGGGCTGGTGCCAGGAAGGGATTTTTCGGCGGATTTTTTGCAGCGCATCCACCTGGCGGGCAAGGTAGGCTATCGGCAACCCAGGGTGTTGTTTTCCCGACAAGGCCAGTGCAAACGGGTCATCTTCCCGGTGCTCCCAGACAAAACGCTGCAACTCGGTCATGCCACCGTTTTGGGCTTCATTTTAGCTTTAACGAACTCTATCAAAATGGGCAGCACCGAGATACCAATGATGCCGATCACCACGACTTCAAAGTTGTCGCGCACAATCGGGATTTTCCCGAAAAAATACCCCGCCAAGGTCAGGGATGTCACCCAAAGGATGCCGCCGCCAATGCAATAGCCGATAAATTTGCGGTATTCCATTTTACCGACACCTGCCACAAAGGGCGCAAACGTGCGCACAATCGGCACAAAACGCGCCATTATCAAGGTCTTGCCACCGTGTTTTTCGTAAAACTCGTGTGTCTGATCAATGTACTTGCGCTTCAAAAACCAGTAATCTTTGGTGAAAACCTTCTCTCCCAAAAACTTCCCGAAAAAATAATTGGTGTTGTCGCCCAGGATAGCGGCGCCAAAAAGAAGGGGAATCAACAACCATACGTTCAAAATGCCCGTTTTCGCCGTTATCGCCCCTGCGGCGAACAGGAGAGAATCGCCCGGCAGGAAAGGCGTCACTACCAGTCCGGTTTCGCAAAAAATAATCAGTGCCAGTATGAGGTAAGTGGCCAGTTGGTACTCCCGCATGATGTTTTCAAGGTGCACATCTAGGTGGCGGATGAAATCGAGTACCTGGGTCAAAAATTCTACCATGGAGTTGTTTTGTAATTTTGAGGCGCAAATGTATGACTAACTGACCTTATACTATGATTAAAGTGATTTTGATGATTTGAGCGATGGAAAGTCATTGATTTTAAAATGATTACCCGCACAGGTTATGCATCACTACGATGCGTTGACCTTAACCAGTGCATTTTTCCGTACGAGCCAGGCCTCATCGGCCAAAGCAAACATGGCAGCATCACCTGAGGAGTTGCCAAAAGCGATGATTTTGTCGAAGCCTGAAAGATCAAAGGCAGCTTTGATGCGTCTTGCTTTTTCTGCGCCGTTGCAATTGGGGCTGGCCAGTTTGCCATTAAAATTGCCGTTTTCAAAATTAAGGACCGTACAAATCATTTGGATGTTTTCAGCAGTACAGAACGGGCGCAACCATATTTCCGGGGAGGCTGAGACCAGGGCGACTGTTGCCCCTGCATGGCGGTATTCCCGCAACTTTTGGAGCATTTCAGGCCGTAACAGTTCAGGCATCTTACGGTTGTAAAAATCGCTTCCAAGCGCCTCAAGCGCTGCCTGAGACTTCCCTTTGAAAAATACAGCAAGCAAGGCTTCTTTGGCTTTTCCATTGTTCCACTTACCTGACAAGAAAAGCGTCATTAATTTTAAAACAAGCCAAAAGCCGCCCAAAAGCAGTTTTCCTGGCCGTATGGCGAACAGCAAAAAATACAGGAGGGAGTCGCCCTTGGTCAAAGTGCCGTCAAAGTCGAAAAGGACGAGTGTTTTTTGTTGCATTGATTTGTTTCATTATTCACTGAGGCGCCGTCTGTAGCACCACAAAGTGCGCTGTCTCTTCCAGCCTGGTTCCGGTTTCCAATACATCCTTTGTCAAAGAAAGCTCCGGGTCTGTTTGTATTTTTTCAAGGTAAATCCGTTCAACAAAAATCAAAGGTTTCAATTCCTTAATTTTCTTGTAAATCAATATGTTGTCTCCGTTTGTCTCGCGATTTACAACCCAGTCTAATGGGAGTGGGGGTTTAGCGCCCGTCAGGTAGTTCGCCTGGGGGAAGGCCGGTAGCACCGAAAAATTTGAACCGTATTTAGTGGCCAAAGCTTTCAGATCTTGATAAAGTAGTCGTGTTTGCGGGCTTGAATATATACCTGAAAGCTTTGGAAAAACCGCCCCTAAATGAACTGTCATGGCACTCCGTCTGCCATCGCGGTACACAAACTCAAAACCAATCCTGAATGTCAACAGGATGAGCAGCAACAAGCCAGGTAACAGCTCTTTTTTTACCCGGCCTTGCTTTTTGGAAAACAGGTCAGAAACCTGCATTGCTCCCCATACCAAAGGCGTTGCAAACAGAATGGGCAAATTGTAGCCCCAACTAATGGCTGCCGACCAACTGATGGCCAACAGCAATGCAGCGGCCATTGTTTTTTCATCTCTGGGAAACCAGGTACCATGCTCCCGCAAGCGCCAAATTAGTGCCAAAACCGCCACCCAAAAAAGCGCCCTGATTTGGGCAAATGGAACGGTATGCTCCTGGCGCAACCAGGTGATAGCCAAATAACTCAGCACCAATGCCAGCAACCAGCCTTGCCACAGCACCATGGGCCATTTTGAAACAGGCCTTTTTCGGCTGAGCCAAAACACAATACCGACCAGCGCAATACTCGGAAGCGCCAATTCCGGTGTTATCTGAAAATAATCCAAGATCCCATGTTGGATGGCCTGGCCGCCTGCTGCTGCGCCATTGGTCATTTGCACATAGCTTTCAAGGAGCTGGTTTCCTTGCAGGTACGCCATAAACAGGAGCAATACAGCTGTAAAGCCTGTAAAAAACAGGATTGCTTTGCGCCAATCGCGGTAAAGCAACGCGATTCCAAAAATAAAAACCAAAGGGTAAAAGGACTGCTTGCACAAAACTGCCGCAAATAACAAAGCGCCGCTCGTTACGAGCAGCAAGCCCGAAAACATACGATCATGCTTGAAAAGCAGGTACACTGCTAACACTGAAAACAATATCCCATCCACCGTATGCCAGGCCATCGCGGGATAGCAATGTGCAGATACCACAAAGCCAAAGACTGCCAAAATCCAGCGCCGGGTTCCGGTATCCAACAAGGCTGCACCCAGCCATGAATACAGCCCCAGCTTCAGGTAAAAAATCCAGCGTTCTCCCAGAATTGCTATCTGCTCCGGCAACAATTGCAACTCCAGCACGCGAAGCCAAACGGGTAGGGGAGGG
>CAYVPM010000603.1:0-3422 GCA_964453475.1 uncultured Saprospiraceae bacterium
CAGGGCGTAGGAGGTCACTCAAATCATTCAAAATCACTTTAATCACAGTATAAATAGCAGCAGTATGAGCATGGATAATCAGCAACCGCAACCACTTAAACTGGTTTTCAGAGGCCGCCTCGACTTCGGATCGCAACGCACGTACGATCTGGTGCTGAAGCATTGGCAGACGCGCATGGAAACTTACTTCAAAACAGAAGTGCTTTTCACGGCCGAAGAAGTGTTCATGCCCGAGGATTTTTCGCTCAACGTGCCGCAGCAAACGCTGATGAGTACCCAGAAACACTGGCGCAACACCACCTCGCTGCTCAAAGAAGTAGCGCAATACGCCCTTGCCGGTAATGTCGGCGCCTGGTGGGTGCAGAACGGCCAGATTTTGGGCGAGTACCAAATTGAGCCAAAAACGAACAAAACGGTTGTAGCCGAATTCAACCGGGGCCGCGAGTGGCTCAACAAAGGTGGCATGGAGCAGGCTGCCGAAGCGCTTGGTAACGCCATCGAGAAATATTCCCGCCATGCAGCAGCTTACGAGCGCAGGGGCTATGTGAACTACAAGTTGAAAAACTACAACGACGCGCTCCACGATTTTTCAAAAAGCATTTCCATCAACCCGCTGGCGCCAGAACCTTACTATGGCCGCGGCAAAGTGATGATGATCAAGAACGAGTGGGAAAGCGCAGTGCCCGATTTTGACAAGACCATCAAAGGCGCTTTGGCCGTACAGCCGATCCACTGGCTCGCGCGCTTGCGCAAATGCGAGTGCTTGTTCCACGCAAAGCGCTATGCAGAAGCCATCCCGGAATTGAAATTTTACATTCAGCGCAAGTTCCATGGGAACGACCCGAATTTGAGGTTTAAACCGAAAGCGGAGTTTTTGCTGGCGGAGTGCCTGAAGATGGAAAAAGCCGGTTAATGGCCCAGGTAGCTGAAACAAGAAAAGGTCATTATTCAATAACAAAGCAGCCAATCTCCCACCCCATTCGTTCCGCCTTAGCCGGAACGATCCAAAAGCCGCCCGGCGAATACTGGGCGGCTTTTTTCTTCCACCTTTTTGCTACTTTTGCGCCTCTTTTGCCAAAAACCTGGCTGTTTGATTCTTTTTGACACGAAATAACATGAATAACCGCGACAATCTCCTCGGCATCGTTGGCACCCTTTACCGATGGAGAAAAGCTATTTTATACACGAGCGCCCTTACTTTTATCGGCAGCGTCGCACTGGCATTGTGGATGCCCAATTATTACAAATCAACCACTGTTTTTTACCCATCCAGCCCGGAATTGACCAAGCCGGAGGTCATATTTGGCTCTTCGAGCAAAATAGCCGACTATTTCGGCACCGACCGCGACCTCGATCACCTGCTGCAGATCGCCTACAGCAATGAGGTGATTGATTACATCGTGTCGCGCTTCGGCTTGTACCAACATTACGATATCGACTCCAGCAGCCATGAAGGACTGTTCTGGGTGCGGGAAACCTTCCGCGGTATTTATGTGGTGCAAAAAAACAAGAACGACGCCATCGAACTCAGCGTGGAAGATACCGATCCGCAACTTGCCGCCGACATGGCCAATGCTGCCCGCGACCGCATCAATTTTATCTCCCAGGAATTGATCCGGAAAAACCAGGCTACCCTGTTGGCTACTTTTGAGGACAATGTTTCCCGAAAACAAATGTACATCAACCAGTTAGGCGACAGTCTCCGCTACCTGCAAGCACGCTACGGCATTTACAGCATCGGCGAACAGGGCGACCGGCTTACCAACGATCTGGCTACCGCCGAATCAGAAGTGCTGCGCAGCAGGGCGCGGCTGGAAGTGTTGGATGGCAATCCGCTGATTCCCAAAGATACCATTGCCTACATTCGCGCCAACCTCAGGGCTTACGAAAAAACTTTGCAAAAGCTGAACGCCCCCAACAAACAAGGCGACAATTTTTCCGCTAGAAACTTTAATGAGGGCCTGCCATTGGTGACCGTAGTGGCCGACCTGCACTACCAGGCCCGCCGACAGCTGAGCTACGACCTGGAGCGTTTCAGTCAGATCAAGGCTGCCTATAATACCGATATCCCGGCTTTGCAGGCATTGTCAAAAGCCGAAGTGCCGATCATGAAAAGCCGCCCCAAACGTACCATGATCGTGGTTTCATCAACCATTGCGGCATTCCTGTTCACCTTGCTTGCTGCCTTGCTCGCCGATGCTTACCGGGATATTGACTGGAAAAAGGTGCGCGAATTGTAACGTATGAACCACCTGACACGCCTGCTCGCCACTCCTCAGGGCCACCCGCACGGCTGGCAACTCGGCTTGTTCGCGGTGCTCACGGTCGTTTCCATCCTGGGGGGCATTTACCTGGAAGCATGGTGGTTGGCCTTGGCGCCAGCAGCAGTTTTGGTGGCCTGGTTGACCTTTGTGGACATGCAGAAGGTTTTTTTCCTGATGATGGGCAGCATTCCGCTTTCTATGGAACAGGCATTGCCGGGCGGTTTTGCGACAGACTTGCCGTCGGAGCAGTTCATGTGGATACTTACCATGGCGGGCACAGGCTGGTTTTTGATGAACTGGCGCAAAGTGGATGCCCGTTTTTTGAGACACCCGATCACACTGCTATTTTTGGCCCACTTGGCCTGGATCCTGGTGGCGATGGCCGCTTCTGAGAATTTTTTTATTTCCTTCAAATATACACTGGCCAAGGGCTGGTACTTCATCGTCTTTTATTTTTTGGGGGCGCGGTTTTTGAATGAGGAGCGCGATTTCAAGCGCTTGTTGTGGTGGTTTTTTGTGCCGTTGATGTTTGCTATGACCACCGTGGTCGTGCGCCACGCCGCCAAGGGTTTTTCTTTTGAAGAAGTGGGCTTCGTGATGTGGCCGCATTTTCGCAACCACGTGATGTATGCCTGCCTGTTGGCCATCTTCCTGCCTTTTGTTTGGTACGGCACATATTGGTACCGGCGGTTTTCCTGGCAATGGTGCTTCCTGGCACTTGGGGTATTGTACCTGTTGTTTGCCATCAATGTGGCTTATACGCGGGCAGCTTATGTTGCGCTGATAGCCGCCATCGGCATTTATTGGTCGCTCAAAATCCGCTTGCTCAAAGCGGCCCTGGTGGCCATTGCGCTGGGCTTTGCGCTTTTAGTCAGTTTTCTCGGCACGCGTGACAACTGGCTCTTGTTTGCACCCGACTACGAAAAAGCGATCAGCCACAAGCGCTTCGACAACCTGTTGGAAGCCACCACCAAGCTGGAAGACATTTCCACCATGGAACGGGTGTACCGTTGGGTAGCTGCAACCTATATGATCCGGGAAAAGCCCTGGACGGGTTTTGGTCCCGGCACTTTTTACTCCCACTATAAAAACTATACTGTTTCCAGCTTCAAAACCTACGTGAGCGACAACCCGGAGCGCTCCGGCATCCACAACTAT
>CAYVPM010000604.1:0-3420 GCA_964453475.1 uncultured Saprospiraceae bacterium
CCTCCAGTGGCTGGCAACCCACCACCATCACCATGTAGCCGGATTTGTGCGCAGCCTGGGTGCAAAAAAATTATGCTGTCTCTTCAATTTCAGTCCCAAAACGGTGCACCTGTACACCGGGATCTTACTGGAGCATGGACTCCATTTTCCGATGTTCGATCATTGGTCGGGCAGCCAGCTCCAATTGGAAAGCGATGGTGGTTTTTTGAAAATGGAAGGGTATGGTTTTTTTATTTGTAGCGGCCATGGCCCCGCTTGAAATTGACGTGAACCTACGAAAGCCTCCTTTCCACGGCATATCGAAACTGTTTGCGCTGGCTAAATTACGGGCATATTTATAATTAAATTACGGGGAAAAGCTATAGTTTCTATGCTTGAAATTGACAGTTTGTTTTTGGGGAAAACCAACCGTAAGTGATAAATTTTGGGCTTTACAAGTCAATTTCGAAAGGCAGTCGCAGGAACTTCCTGCCTTTTTTTAAAAAAATACGGTCAATAATAATCAGTTTTTCTTGGTGAAAATATGAAAATATATATTTTTTTAATTAAGCATAATATTGGAACTTGCGCTGCGAGGAAATGTGGCTGCCCTAATTCAGAAAAGTGATGCATTGGAAACGACTGACATGAACAAACCCTGACCAGCACCACGAATATTCCGCGCCCAAAAAGGTTTGCCATTTGTTGTACATCTGGGATAGCCTCAACGGATAAGATTAGGGACTATTCAAGTAAAAGAAGCCGCTTTTTTGGCAAAATTTGATAAAAATCGAATTTTGAGCGATGGGTTCTTATCTGCAGTTTTGCGGGCAAAACTGTATATGGCCATTACCAAGCAAATAATTTCCTATCTATATAATGAGCTTCCCACCAACACAAGAGAGCTAATTAACAAAGGTGAAAGCGATACAATAGAGTTTAAGGCTTCAGCAAGTAAAGAGAATTTTCCAAAAATAGTGCAGACGATCGGCGCCATGCTGAATTCAAAAGGTGGTACAATTTTGCTTGGCGTTGATGACAATGGCGGCCTGTTGGGCCTTCGGCTGAATCCTACGAAACGCGACGTATTAATAAGGAATTTAAATCTAGAGACGCGCCGGCATTTGGATGAATTCCCGGCAACATTAGTTCATATTGATGCAGAAATGGTTGATAATAAAGAAGTTATCAGGATAGATTGCGACCCTTCCGATGTGCCCGTTTTTTATTCCGAAAATGGTACAGAAGCGTTTTTTGTCCGTATCAGTCATGAAAACATACAAATTAGGACACTTAGAGACTGTGCGAAATATTTAAACAAGCGCTTCCCTGCTGTAGCGCAATAAAGTCATAGAGCATGCCATTCCTATGACTCAGAAAACAGTCCTTTTTTTGTGAAAAATTAAAAACACGGGGAAAAAACCTAGTATTCTAGTTGAAAAAAGGCATTTGCCAGCCTTGTTTTAAAGGTTTCATTGCTATTAGCGTCAAAACTTGGGCGTTTTTTACGGTTCTTTATTGCATTCAAAGACAATAAAACTTCGGGGAAACCGGGTAAAATCGTATTTCCAAATTCACCGGCAAAATGGGAATATTGCAACAGGATTGGTCACGCCTAAGCGTGGCTCATGCGTATCTACTACCGGGAAACAATCATGCCGCAACCCTTAATTGTAATTAATATTTCTGTGCTACTAACTCTGTTTTTTTCAGTGCGCTTTAACCTGAAGCCACCTGTAGAGACCGATGGCTTGGAAGTCACTTGCGCTTATCCTTTGGGTAAGCCCCCAGAGGGTGCACGCTGTATGGGCTATTCTCCTTGCAACGCTTGCAGCACCTGCGAATACTGCGCCCATTGTACGAACGGCGGCTCCTGCGGTATTTGCCTCGACGCGAACCCAACGAAGTCTTCCAAAAGCAACACCGCGCCTGCGCGGAGCATGGACAACAGTTCTGCCAAACATTTCACGGCGCCTAAAAAGAACACGGTGCGCAGCATTTATTTGCCTGCCAAAGCCCTGGTTGCCGTGCCTGTGTTGAATGTAAGGAGCGGCCCCAGTGCTGAGCACAAGCTGCTCGCCCAGTTGGTGGAAGGCGATTCTGTCTTGGTAACAGAAACCGCCGGGGACAGCTGGGTGAAAATTGAGGTGACGGTATTCACATCAAACGGTATCGGCGTCATAGATGGGTATGTTTACAAAAACTACCTTAAA
The DNA here is from genome assembly GCA_964453475.1 of uncultured Saprospiraceae bacterium. GTDB lineage: Bacteria > Bacteroidota > Bacteroidia > Chitinophagales > Saprospiraceae > M3007. The sequence continues at coordinate 2,193 of CAYVPM010000604.1, forward strand.
TTTTGAACGCCGGAACCTTTTAAAGCAACGCTTTTGTTACTGTTTTCTCCAGAAATCAACAATTGGTTAACCTTTCAAACACTACCACCCTCAGCCTATGAAGCACTCTTTCCACTGCGTTCCTATTTTTCCACTTATAATGTGTCTTATCGCGGCATTTTTTGCCCAAACACCAGCTACAAAAGCCCAGGACCCTTCCCTTTCCCAGTTTTTTGCCAACCGCATGTACCTCAACCCAGCCTTTACAGGTATGGAAGCAGGGCTACAAGTTACCCTTAGTACGCGCAACCAATGGTACGCCGCGAACAAAGGCTATTCTTTTGCCACAGCATCGGCCGAATGGCAGGAGGACTGTTTGAAATCTGGCTTCGGGATCATGATTACCCACGCACGGGAAGGTCTTGCCCCGATGAAAACAAGCGCCGGGTCTTTTTCATATAGCTATTTGCCAAGTGGTGCTACGGGCAATTTCCACCTTGGATTCCAGGCGGGTTTTATCCAAAAACAGCTCGATTGGAGTAAGTTGACATTTTCGGATCAGCTCGACCCCGTTTTTGGCAAAATATACGCCTCGGCTATGGCAGCCGGGAATGAATCCGTTAGCGTTTTTGACGTCGCTGCCGGATTTGTTTACCGTTGGGACAGCAAGGTCAGGGCAAATTCCAAGGTACAAAAAAGCTTCCGCTCCCATATCGGACTTGCCTTTCACCACTTAATAAGCTTTTTTGACGAAGGCCCCGATGCTTCCATATTAAAGACCGATGCCGAGGTGCCCGGCCGGATCACCATCCACGGCGGCACCATTATCCCACTTACATTTTTAAGGGGTGTCGACAACAATCTGGTGTTATCGCCGAATTTCCGCTTTGAGAGCCAGGGAGCACAGCCCATGAACCTGAAGAAAAGCTTGACCCATTTTTCCGGTGGCTTGTACGCTGTTTTTTGGAAGAAATTCACGGCAGGCGCCTTGTACCACTCCCGTGCGCCTTTTGCCGGCGCCAAGCACACCAACAGCATTACAGGCGCTATTGGGTTCGGCGGCAACAACGATCGAGAAGGGCGCAAAAACCCCTTTTATGTGGGGTTAAGCGTGGACGTGAACACTTCAGGCCTGGGGCTGCGCAGCAACAACGCATACGAAGTTAGCTTCCGCTACACGTTTTTGGGCCTGAAAACCTATTGCGACCGGAAAAACGCCCCAACCAAAGGGAAACGCGGCAGTCGGAAC
>CAYVPM010000605.1:0-3417 GCA_964453475.1 uncultured Saprospiraceae bacterium
GGCCACCAACATATAGGCCCACATAGGGATGATGGCATCTGTAGAGCAGAAGACAGCGAGGTTTTTCCCATTGTACTGCTGCCAGTCATGCGCTTTCAAAGCCTCCCGAAAGTCTTTTTCTTTCAAGATCAACTCCATATACAGGTAATCTTTCAGGTCGAAAGACAGGATTTCCCCGCTTGGGTAAAGCGACTCCAGGTCAATGGTGGTGATTCGGCTATTGGCAACGCGGTTGACCAATGGTTGTGCTGTCGAGGATTCCATAACTATGCTTGTGTGTCGGATGATCCTTCTGCCGCATGCGGGGCAGATTCGGAAGGGCTGAATTCTTCCAGGGAAGGCACTTCTCCAACGCTGTTTTCTATTTCTTTAAAATCCTTGGGCTTGGGCAGGTCAGTCAGGCTGTTGATGCCCAGGTAGTCCATAAACTTTTCGGTGGTGCCATACAGCAAGGGCCGCCCAGGGCTTTCACTGCGCCCTACGATAAAAACAAGTTCTTTATCCAAAAGTTTTTGCAGCGCGTAATCGCAGCTCACGCCGCGTATTTCTTCCAGTTCCGAGCGCGGCACCGGTTGTTTGTAAGCGATAAGGGCCAGGGTTTCTAGTGCAGCCTGCGAAAGCCGTTTCTTGGTCGTTTGTTTCAGGTGAACGGCAATGCTGTTATGGTAGGCTCCTTTGCTGAGGAACTGCCAGCCGCCGGCAATTTCTACCAGTTCAAAAGCATATTGCTCCTGTTGAAACTGGGCCCTGGAAAGCTCAATTGCACCCAGAATATCAGCTTCCGGCACCTCAAGCTCCAATACTTCTTCCAATACTGCTTTCAGTTCGGCAGTTGGTATGGCTTGCGGTGAAGAAAAAATAAGCGCCTCGATGTGTTGTTTTAGGAATTCCATCGGGCAAAGATATACTATGATTTGCTTGGTTTTTGTGATTTACAATGATTGGTTCACCTGGTTTTGAATTGATTACAACAGTTGGAATGCATAAAACCTGGCTATGTGAGGTATAATTGATGGTTGTGCGTTGTTCGTTACGCTAATTTGCAACGAACAACTAATACCGAACCGTAACCTCCTGGAACAACTCATTTTGATGCCCCCGCACTTCCATGGTGACAATTGGGTTGTCTTCGTTCCAGCGGATTTTGAGCAGGCCGAAGTTTTTCTTCAGCACCATGTCGCCCACGCGAAGCCTGTTCGGTTCGCTGGTGCCGCTGCGGATGTGGGTGAGGCCGCTGGAGGTGAAATCGTACAGGGGGTAGGGGAGCCCATCCAGCTGCATTTTGGAAATTTCGGCCATGTGGCGGTCGCCGCTAAGCATGAGCAGGTTTTTGGGTTTTGTAGCCACAATGAGCTTGAGCAGGCGTTTGCGTTCGTTGGGGAAATTGCCCCATTTTTCGTGACCGTGTTCGTCGGCCAAAATTTGGACACTGGAGCATAGGATGTTCAGGTCGGCCGTGCTGTTGCGCAATTCGTTTTCAAGCCATTCCCATTGTTCCTCCCCCAGCACTGTGCCATTCATGTTAGGGTAATAACGCCTTTCCTTGCTCGGGTCTGGCACCAAAGAATCGCGGAACCAGCGCAAGTCCATGACAATGACTTTGATCCGCTCACCGGGCTTCCCAAAAGTATAGGACTGGTAGGCGCCCGCGCGATGGCGCACAGGGCTTTTCATGGGTACATCCAGAAAGTCGAGGAGGCATTTTTTAGCGCCCTCCTTCATGGGGTAATATTTGCAGGCATCGTTAAACCCATAATCATGGTCGTCATAAATGCCGATAATCTGTGCCTTGGCGCGCAGCTTTTTGTATTCGGGATTGGTTTTTAGCGACTTGTAATGGGCCGCGAGGGCGCGCATGTTGGCGGTATCGGCATAGATGATATCGCCGAGCCAGATCCAGAGGTTGGGGTTGTTGGCCGCCACGTGTTGCCACATTGTTTGGGGCATGGTCATTTTGTTGCAGGAACCGAAAGTGATCACCAACGGAGCGGCGCTTGTGTCGATGGCCTTTGGCCTGAACGCTTCAAGATCGTAGGATTCGGATGAGCTTGGCAGCTCCTTTCCTGCTTTTTCGGTCAGAACGGGCTGTTTGGTACTTGTCTTGTCAACTTGTGCGAAGGAAGGCGTGGAGAGCATCCCAGCAAAAAGCGCTGTTGCTAGCAGGATCGATTTTGTCATAAGCAGGTTTGGAACAAAAATTCAAAGGTCGGAATAAGAAGAACGATGTTCAGCACGGTTATCGTACAAATTGAGCGCTTTGGATTTGTTAACACTAAAAAATGTAGGTTCAAGGCCGCATTTTTGACGCAAATAACATCATTTAGTCTCAAAAATATTTTTTCAACACAACTTGAACCCTGCTTTCTTCGTCATTTGTTTAATTTGTTTGAACCTTATGGCAACACTACTGGACATTTTTCACATTGTGTGTAAATGTACCGCCAAACTTCTGTTTGGCATGAGTGGCCAAACAGAAGTTTGACGGTACATTTTACTGTTACTCCGAAAAATGTCCAGTAGTGTGCCTTATGGCAACAGTATCCTTTTTTATAAAAACCCGGTTATGAATCTGCAAAAGCTACGCGTTTCTCCCTTTGTTTTTTTTGGCCTCGCCATGCTGTTGGCCACTTGCAACTATACTTTGAAGATCAAGGACGGCACAACCGCTTACGAACAAAAACAGTTCGCAGTGGCCATACCCATGCTTCAAAAAGAGCAGGCCCGCGCCAAAACCCGCAAGGATCGCGGGCAACTTGCCTACTTGCTCGGCGATGCATACCGCCGCAACGGCAATGATGAAAAAGCACTCGAATGGTTCAAAGTTGCATCGAGCAACAACTACGGCCCCGATGCCCTCAAGGCCCAAGCCTTTGCCTTGAAAAAGCTGGAGCGTTACGAAGAAGCCCGCAGTGCTTTCACCGCGCTCGGACTGGAAATCGGGTCTCGCTACGAATACCGCCGGGATATCACCTCCTGCCTCATCGCAGAGGGCTGGCTCAAGGAAGCGCCGGGCAACGGGATCAGCATCGAAATGGCGCCGTTCAACAGCCCGCAAAACGATTTTGCCCCCACACTTTTTCCCGATGGGCGCATCGTGTTCACCAGCGACCGGGCGCTCAGCCTCAGCAAAGACAATTATACCTGGACGGGCAACAAATTCATGGATATTCTGATCACAGATGCCGATGGCGCAAGCCCGCAAATATTTGACAATCAAATAAATACAAAAGGGAATGAGGGCGTGCCCTGCTTTAATAAAAATGCCACTGAAGTCTTTTTTTCCAGGGCGGTCAGCCCCAATAAGGGCGATGATGCATTCAACAGGATATTTGTTGTTAACCGGCTTGAAGATGAAGCAAGCTGGTCGCAAGCCATTCCCCTGCCATTCCAAAAAGAAAAGGTCAATTACCAGCATCC
>CAYVPM010000606.1:0-3404 GCA_964453475.1 uncultured Saprospiraceae bacterium
GGCCTTCTATCGTTGCTTCAACTGGTTGCCCTGGGTCGATCTTTGATTCATCCCATAGTTCAATGTTGCGAACCCTCGACATGGGTACAAGGAACTTTCTCAGCTTGTCTTTCTCCGCTTTATCTTCTGGCGCGAAGGCAATAAATATCTTTAACGGCTCCATAAACAGAAATTAATGTGTTCCACGGATCTCCACCCGGCGGTTTTCTGGATTCAACTCACTGTCGATCGGGTAAATCGGTTTGGTGTCGCCAAATCCAACGTGGCTAATCCTCTTTTCCAGCCCATCGTCGTTTATTTGCGAAATTATGTACTCATATACCTGGGCTGCACGCCGCTGTGAAAGTTCCAGATGCTTTTCCGGGGTGCTGCCTTCCGGGCTTGCGTGGCCTTGAATTTGAATTTTCAAGGTTGGATCTTGCACCATTCTTTCTTTTATCCGTTTCGTCATGGCTTGCAGGCGCTTTTTCTGATCGTCCCGAATCACATCAACATTGACATCAAATTGAATGCGCCCAAAGCCAATATGATAGCTGTCGGGGTCTAGCCAGTTTTTTGTCATTTTAACTGGAACCAATGTCTTTACACTCCCGTCGGGTTTTTCCACCCTTAAAGCCATTGGGTCGGACTTGCACCTGGCTTGAATATAATAAAACCGAGAAAAAATATTTGCCTTAATCTTGTTGAAACTTGGGAGCAATTCTTCCTTTTTCTTGATCGAAAAGCTTTTTCCGCCGGTATAGCTGCAAATATCGGCGATGGGGGCTTTTTCATCCAGATCGAAACCCAGGGCATATATTGCCGTATTGTGCTGGTGCGCGCGCGCTACAACAGCGGCAGGGTTTGATGCGCGGTCAAAAACGCCGGCGCTGGCATTGTCCTGGCCATCGGAAAATACAATGACAAAGCGCGCACCTGGCGCATCTTTCAGGGTGAGTATACCTTCGTCAATGGCAGCGAACACCGCTGTGCTGTGCCCATATTGCAGGTAATCGTCCCGAAATACGGGCGTTGGCGTCTGTGTGGGCGTTTCATCGACGATATGAATGGAATCGTCAAAGTTTACACGGGTGAAATAGGCCTTGGACATACTGCTGATGAACTGCTGAACGGCGGTTTGCATGTTCCGATACCGGTCTTTCATCGAACTTGAGTAATCCAGCACAATCGCAAAATTTAGCTGAACCGGGCTTTTATCCTTTGTGATTTCAGTAACGGTGAAATCTTTGCAAATTTCCTTTTTGGAACTGTCTATCAAGGCCCTGAAATACTCATGTTGTTTCTGTGGGTTGGCCATCCCGCTGACAAAATTCCCAGCTTCGTCAGAGACCTTGAGCAATATAGCAACCGAGTCTTTGGAATGGTTGGAAATAACGGAGTAGGAAAACCTTGAGAAAGATGCCTCATCTTTGGTTGTAATATCGGCAACTTGACCATTGACCAGCCCAATCTGGAAGACAACAAGCAAATTGAGCAATGACAGGCAGGGATTGTTTTTCATATATGGGGAATATTTATGTTCAGGCAAATGTAAGTTGTTTATTAATATTTTAACAAAATTGAAATTCTCTTTTTAATTATTTTGCTTTTCATCAACGCGGTAAGCACAAGCAGGTAAAATCACCGCATTTTACCTGCTAATTGCAGCAAATTTTCATTTTTAACGCCTTATCTGTTGAGCGTTCCTACATTTGCAGCCAAATAAAATCAAATTTATATGTCAAAACAATTGTACGAAAAGAACCTGAAGACCTGGATTGGGGATGAAAAAGCCGCGCTGGAGCTTATCGCCATCACCGGAAAACTGTGGTTCGACAAGTCCATCGAACTGATCATTTTCCGCAACCAGATGGTAGACCGAAGCGCTTCTGAACTGCTGCAATTACACCACTACGCCCGCGAGGTAGTACAGCACCCGCTCACCGTGCACGACACCCTGGGCCTGGCCAAAGCCATTTCACGCTGCGCCATTGCGCCCTCCCGGCTCGATATTGGCCGCATCGGCGTGGACTGGCTCGATGAAAAATCGAAGTATCCCAATCAGTTGGCCTTTGTCAAAGACAAACTGAAGGACTACATCGGCAAGGAGAAGATCGACCTCAAGCCAAAGGACGTTGTGCTGTACGGCTTTGGCCGCATCGGCCGCATCGCCGCCCGCGAGCTCATCACCCAGGCAGGCAAAGGCCAGCAACTGCGCCTGCGCGCCATCGTTACCCGCGATAAAAGTCCCGACGACATCATCAAGCGCGCCGACCTGCTGCGCTCTGATTCCGTACACGGCCATTTCCCCGGTACGGTCATCGCCGATGTGCCGGAAAGGTGCATCTGGGTGAACGGGCACAAGATCCACATGATATCGGCTGGTTCACCGGAGGAAATCAACTACACTAAATACGGCATCAACAACGCCTTGTTGATCGACAATACCGGCGTTTGGCGCGATCGGGCAGGCTTGAGCCGGCACCTGAAATCCAAAGGCATCGCCAAAGTACTGCTCACGGCGCCCGGCAAGGGCGATATCCCCAACATTGTGCACGGCGTGAACAACCTTGCCATCGACGTGGACAGCGAAGCAATATGGTCGGCGGCAAGCTGCACCACCAATGCCATCGTGCCGGTGCTGGCAGTCGTACACAGAAGCCTGGGCATCGACAAAGGCCATATCGAAACGGTACACTCCTATACCAACGACCAGAACCTGCTCGACAACTACCACAGCAAATATCGCCGGGGCCGCTCGGCGGCCATGAACCTGGTCATCACGGAGACGGGTGCAGAAAGCGCCATTGCCAAGGTAATGCCTGAGCTTTCCGGTAAATTCACGGGCAATGCGATCCGCGTACCCACACCGAACGTTTCGCTGGCCGTGCTGAACCTGCAGATCAACAAAGCTACCACGAAAGACGCCGTCAACGAGATCATGCGCGATGCAGCCTTGAAAGGCGGACTGGTGGAGCAGATTCAGTACTCCTTTTCCAATGAACTGGTTTCTTCCGACCTGGTGGGCAGCCCCACGCCTTCAATTTTTGATTCGCCGGCGACGATTGTGTCCAAAGATGGAAAAGGCATCGTATTGTATGTGTGGTACGACAATGAATATGGCTACACGCGGCAGGTGATACGTTTTGCGAAGCAATTGGCAGGGGTGCGGCGCTTGCAGTATTATTGATTGCCATGGGCGCGTGCCGCGATTGGGGTTGTGCCAAAAGTCCACCGACAGGTATTTTTGAGATGGCTTCTAAGCAAATAGGCGGTCTCAAATGTCTAAATTTGAGCAAGGTGGTTTTTTAACCCCAAATATTTGATTGCTTTGGGCTGGGGAAAAACATAAGTCATCCTGAATTTTTAACGCTTTTCGTCCCAGCGGGACGGAACCTTGGTAGAAATGTTAATTTCGTGTGCCG
>CAYVPM010000607.1:0-3400 GCA_964453475.1 uncultured Saprospiraceae bacterium
TGCCTATTCTTTTTTCATACCTGCAAGGAAGGGTTGACGCTGACAAATCCCTGCGTTATGTACTTTCCGGGTCTCAAAATTTTCTGTTGATGGAAAAGATCAGCCAATCGCTTGCTGGTCGGGTTGGCATCTTAAACTTATTGCCGCTGTCATATCCGGAAATTTTGACGACCAAATCTGATATAGCTTTAGATTTGCTTGCCTGGCGTGGCGGTTATCCCGCTTTGTACGATTCCGGAGTGCCAGAAGAAGTTTTCTTTAACAATTATCTGCAAACATACTTAGAGCGTGATGTGCGTTCTCTGAAAAACGTTGGCGACCTGTCTGTTTTTATTCGATTCATGCGTTTGTGCGCAGGACGAAGCGGCCAACCACTCAACATGTCAAATTTGGCCACCGATGCAGGTGTGTCGGTGAATACGGTAAAGTCCTGGATTTCAGTTCTAGAAGCATCCTACATCATTTTTTTATTGCCACCTTATCACAACAATTTCAATAAACGGCTGATAAAATCGCCAAAAATGTATTTTTTTGATACAGGCTTGCTTTGTCATTTGTTGGGCATTTCTGCTGCTCATCAGCTGGGTACCCATCACTATTACGGCAATATTATTGAAAATTATGTGATTACCGAATTGTATAAAAAACGCAGCATCGAAGGGAAACGGCCTGTTTTCAGCTTTTGGCAAGACCATAAAAACAACGAAATCGACCTCCTGATAGAAACGGGCGGCCAAATAAAAGCCATAGAAATCAAATCCAGCCAGACTTTTAATACCCGCTTGCTTTCCGGGTTGAAAACCTGGCAGAAACTGAGTGGGGCCGCGCCTGAAAATCAATTCCTGGTGTACGCGGGAAATCAAGAACTGGAGTTGGAGTTGGGGAGGCTTTTGCCTTGGGACAAAGCGTTGATGCAATTATAGCTGCCTCGGTGGGGAAGCGCGTCTAAAAAGCAATCAGAAAACGCCAACGCAGGGCGCTTGGCAGGAGAAAGTAAGGTGGGGAAAAGACGGTGGATACCTGGCACGCCGAAAACCCCGGTCAACCTTGTCAATAGATCAGAAGAGCGGGGTGTAGTGAATACCAGGCAAGGCGAAATCCTCCAATTTGACAGATAAATCTACCAAAACACTTCTGGACTACAATAATTTTGTATTTTTGTTTCTTAAAAACCTAAATTTATAGGTAAAACAGAAATGAATATACTTGATTTTTTGAACCAATTCAAAAAAAAACCCGCGTTTTCAGTCCGGGAGGTAGAACAGTTATATCCTGGGTTTGAACGGGAAAACCTGCTCAATTGGCAAAAAAAGGACTATATCGTGCGCATTCGGAATGGTTGGTACAGTGTTAAAGGTCGAATCGCTAACGAAGCACACCTTTACTGGGTGGCCAATAAAATATACGTGCCTTCTTATGTTTCGTTGGAAAGCGCGTTTGCATACTACGGTTGGATCCCGGAGGCTGTGTTCACGCTCACATCGGTTTCCACCCGGAAAACACAAATATTTGACACACCGGTAGGCCATTTCCTATATTCAAGCATAAAACCTTCACTTTTTTGGGGCTATCGGCTGCTTAGAACAGAGGACTATGGTATAAAAATAGCGCAACCAGAAAAGGCCTTGCTCGACTATCTCTACCTGAATCCCAACATCGAAACAATAGCTGATTTTGAGGCCCTTCGCTTTAAGCTCGACCAAATGCAGCGTGACATAAACCAGAAAAAACTAAGTACATACTGTGCATTATTTGATTCAATAAGCCTGTCCAAACGGGTTCAAACCTTTAAAACCCATCTTTACTATGCTGAATCTGACTGAACTGCTGGAAACTTACCCGGCGGCGTTGCGTGTTCACCAGTCGTTCATCCTGCGCGAATACTTGCAATGCAAGATTCTGGAAATATTATTTGAAGGGCTTTATGCCAATCGTTTTTGCTTTCTGGGCGGCACTTGCCTGCGTCTGGTACACAACAATTCCCGATTTTCTGAAGACCTTGATTTCGATAATTTTCAGGTCACAGAATCCGAATTCGACGAGGTGTCCACCGCTATTCAAATTGGTCTGGAACGGCAGGGGTTTAAAGTAGAAATGAAACAAGTTATCAGGGGGGCCTACCATTGTTATATCCGTTTTCCTGGCTTGTTATTTGAGCAAGGGCTCAGCGGGTACCGCGAAGAAAAGGTCTTGATCCAACTGGATACCGAGCCCCAGTATTTCAACTTTGAACCCGAGCGCTTTATATTGAACCGGTTTGATGTGACTACCCAAATCCTCACTACACCATTGGACCTGCTGTTGGCACAAAAATTTACCGCGCTTTGCCAGCGCAAGAAAAACAAAGGGCGCGATTTTTTCGACATCGTCTTTCTATTGTCCAAGTCGGTAAAACCTAACTATGCATTTTTAGAAATGAAACTGGGGGTTACCAGCCGCGATGAACTGATGGAACGGGTTCGCGCAATTTGCCAACAGTTGGACATGGAAGAAATGGTGAAAGACGTGCGCAATTTCTTGTTTTCCCCAACTGATGAAAAGAAGGTTCGGTTGTTTTTGCCGGTTTTGGAGCAATCTGATTTTTAAAGATGAAGGGCTCTCTGCTGTTCTTGTTGGCGAAGACACCAACAAAAACAGCAGAATGAAAACTACTTGACGCTTTTCAACCGCACCCAAGCGCCTTGCGTGGTGAAACCATAAACCCAGAACGCTTGGCGATGCGGTAAAGCTTTACCGACCAAGCCCTCAATACCCAAAATTCTGCGCCACCCGCCCGCTCGTCAAATCCACCTCCGACTGCGGTATCGGCAACAATTCATGCTTGCCGGTTTCAAAATTCGTCTTCCCGGCAGCCTGCATCACCTGAGCCGCACGGCCCCAGCGCAGCAAATCGAACCAGCGCTGCTGCTCCATGGCCAATTCGACGCGGCGTTCCCGGTAAATCCTTTCGCGCAACATGACCTGGTCGGTCAGGGTCACATCGGGCAATATGAAGTTGTTGGTGCCGCGCGCGCGCTTGCGCACCAGGTTGAGCAGGGGCAGCGCTTCAGCAGCTTTTGCCTGTTCGTTTTTTGCCTCTGCGGCCAGCAAGAGAATGTCTGAATAGCGCAGTACCCGGATATTGCCCGGGCCGTTGTCCTGCAAACCGGGATGGGATGGCACCCAGGCTTTTTGGTTGAACCGTGCATTGATGATTTCCGGGTTGTTTTGCACCTGGGTGGAACCGTCGGGCAGTATTTCACCCACATAAATGACGGTAGCTTCGCGGCGTGGGTCGCCATTTTCATAAGCCGACACCAGGTTGTCGGAAGGACGGTTGAAGCCCCAGCCCAGGTTCGGGATGCCGCGTACGCCTTGCACCATGTTGTAAGGAGAAGACCCTGGACCGGCCGATTGCTGG
>CAYVPM010000608.1:0-3397 GCA_964453475.1 uncultured Saprospiraceae bacterium
AGCGCCTCGGGGCCGCTTTGCGCCGTCGCAATCTCGAACCAGGTCGAAAGCCGGGGCTGGAATGTCTTTTCGCAAAACGACAACATCGGGGGGATGCTGACAACGCATGGAACCCCTGTCAGCGGCATCATCGGCGCCTCGGGGAACAACGGAATTGGGGTGACAGGCGTCAATTGGCAGGTAAAGATCATGTTCGTCGCGGGCGGCAACCTGGAATCCGAAATCCTGGCAGCTTATGATTATGTGCTGCAAGCGCGCAAAAGATACAACCAGAGCAACGGGGCCAAGGGCGCCTTTGTCGTTGCTGTAAACTGCTCCTGGGGCATCGACTACGGTATGCCCGTCAATGCGCCGCTCTGGTGTGCCGCTTTTGACTTTTTGGGGGAGGCGGGGGTACTCAGCGTGGCAGCCACTGCCAACAACCCGGTGAATGTGGATATAGTCGGCGACCTGCCAACTACCTGTCCCAGCGACTATTTGATTGCCGTTACCTCCCTTGATAAGGCCGACCAGTTGGCCTTGTCGGCGGCATGGGGCCCCGTCAGCATCGACCTGGCGGCTTATGGAGAAGAAATCCTTACGACCAGCGCCGGCAGTCAGTATGGCGTGTTTTCAGGCACTTCTTTTGCGGCGCCCCATGTAGCAGGCAGTGTCGGTTTGCTGTATTCGGCCCCTTGCCCGGAACTTATTGCCCTGGCAAAAACAAGCCCCAAAGCCGCAGCGATTTGGTCAAAAAGCCTCATTTTGGGCAGTATAAAGGTAAATCAATCCATGATTGGCCTTTGTGCCAGCAAAGGCAGGCTCAACCTGGACAAGTTGATGCAGCAATACGAGACACAATGCGCCACTTGCCCTGCCCCTTTTGGGTTGAAAGCAGAGCCTGTTAGCCCTAACTCCAGTTTGCTAAAATGGTCGGTGCCGACGGAAGGGCAAAGTGCTGCGCTTCGTTGGCGCGTGGCAGGCACTTCCGACTGGACAGTAGTGCAAGGTGTTACGGATGAATATTTGCTGAGCGGTTTGGCTGCCTGTACCGATTATGAATTTTCCTTGCAATGCACATGCCTAAATGGCGAAACGAGCGACTGGTCGCCCATACAGCCCTGCACCACCCTGGGCTGCTGCGAAGCCCCGGACTTCCAGTGGGTAGTTATACCTTCGAGCAACAGTTTTAACGTGTCCTGGAATATGTTGCCAGATTATTCCCTGTACAAAATCCTCATCCATAGATTGGGCAGCCCCACATGGCAGACCTATATCACGGGCAGCAACACATTTGTCATCCCGGATATTTGGGAATGTACGGAATACGAGATCCAGGTACAGGGCTGGTGCATCGACTCCTGGATAAGCCTGATGCCCATGAGCCAGTTCACATCGCTCGGCTGTGGCGCTTGCCTGGAAAAAGTGTATTGCAGTGCTGCAGGGCTTGCCGCGTCACAGGAATGGATTGCTACCTTGAAAATTGGAAATTGGGAGCATCCGTCGGGCTGGGGCGGAGGAGGGTATCAGGATTTGACGTCCATACAGGCCACGATTCCCCAAATTTTTCCACAAAGTACTGTGGATGTGGAAATTACGCCTGGTTTTTGGGGCGCTCCGTACAAAGAGTTTTTCCGGGTATTTATTGATTTCAACCAGGATGGGGATTTTATGGACCCCGGGGAATTGGCCTTCGACCCAGGGTTTTCCCAGAGCGGCACCGCTGTCGGCAGCCTAACAGTGCCGGCATTCACCCAAACAGGTATCACGCGCATGCGGGTGCTGATGAAATTTGCCGATGACAACCAATTGCCGCCGAACGCCTGTGGCACGTTCAGTTTCGGCCAGGTAGAAGACTATTGCATTGAATTGGCGAATACGCCCACCAATGAAAAATTGGCGGTAGATTCCAACCTGCTGCTGAAAATTTACCCCCAACCTGCTGATGGTTTTGCCTGGATTGAATTGCCGGGAAGCAATGCACTGGAATACGACTTGAAAGTATGGGACATTGCCGGCCGAAAACGCATGGATCAGACTTTGGCCAACAGGCAGAACTCGGAGGTTTTCCTCGACATTTCTACCCTTTCTTCGGGCATGTTTTTCGTCTCGCTCACAGCGGAAGGCAAAACCTACCGCGGCAAACTCATCAAACGATAGGCCCGAAACCCGTTTACTGAACCTTGTCGCCCCGCAGCACCCTGAATTTCTTCCTGGCCTCCACCGCAAAAATGCTGCCTGAATATTCCATAAAGATCTTTTCGTACAGCACTTTGGCCTTTTCCAGATCGCTTAGCCTGGTTTCGTAGATTCTCGCCAGGGCAAACAGGGCGTTGTCGGCGCGTATTTCCTCCGGGTATTTTTCTGCAATTTCACTGTAGAGCGAAGCCGCTTTTTCCCAGTTGCGTTTTTTCTCGTAAATCTGTGCTTCGAGGTACAGGATATCGTCTTTTAGGGAGTGGTCGGGGAATTCCCGGCGGAGGGTGTCCAGTTTTGAGAATGCCGCTTCGAATTTGTTTTGGAACACCATGAGTTCTGCGCCGGAATATAGCGATATGGCCGCAGCGGAAGTATCGAGGTTCAGGTTGTCCATAATGAACACGGAAAGGTCGAGCGCATCGTTGGAGATGAGCTTGGAAGTGGAAGCTTTCAGCACGTCGAACTGGGCCTGTGCCCACTGGAAATCACCGTTGAAATAGGCCAGTCTTGCGTTTTTGAACCGCGCTTCCTGCCCGATGGTCTCTTCTTTGAAATCCTTGTCGACCTGGCTGTACAGCAGGGTGCTTTCCCAGATATCGCCGTTGATGAGGTAGAAATCGCCGAGGTTGATTTTGGTGCGGGCCAGCGTTTCGCGGTGCAGGCCGGGCATGGTTTTCAATTCTTCCAGCAAAGCAATTGCCTTGGAAAGGTTTTGCATGTAGTAGGCTTCCAGGTCGGCCAGTTGCAGGGTCAGCGGCGCGGTTTGCACTGTTTTTCCAAATTGCCTGATGAAGGCTTCATATTCGGTCTCCAGTGTTGTCAGGTCTTGCACGGTGTAAGCAAAGCCTTCGGTGATCTTTTTCCGCCGGCACTCCATCACCTCTTTTTTGGCATCGAAAAAAAATGGACTCAAGCTTCCTTTGTCCTGGATGACGTACTCATAGCCATCGATGGCGACATCGTAGTCGCTGGCCATGGCAGCATCGCCGGAAAGGTTCATGATGCGCTGGCCGTTTTCGCCGAGCCGCCTGTCGAGGGCCTTGAACTGCCGCAGGGCGCTCTTGAAGTCCTTGCGCTGCACGAATGACCAGGCGAGGATTTCGATGTAGTCGGGGTTGTCGCTGTTTTGAACGCGGGCGTATAACTGGGTTTGGAGCTCGGTGTACTCTTCAGAGGCCAGCACTTGGGCGAGCCTGGTTTGCACCAGCGACAGTTTTCC
>CAYVPM010000609.1:0-1266 GCA_964453475.1 uncultured Saprospiraceae bacterium
ATTTCAAAAATTTCAAGCTCGACCACGTCGAAGGAACAAAACGCCAGGTGGGCTCCACTTTCAAACCCATCGTGTACGCCGCTGCGATTCAGGATTCCATACGGCCATGCAGCTACTTTCCCAACCAGATAAAAATGATCGTCGATTGGGAACCGCACAACTCAGATGAAAGATATGGAGGATGGTACTCCCTGGCGGGCGGCCTCACCAAATCGGTCAATGTGATCGCTGCCCAGGTGATCGAAAAGGTAGGCATCCAAAAAACCATAGACCTGGCAAGGAAAATGGGCGTCACCAGCGAGCTCAAGCGGGAGTTCGGCATCAGCCTGGGCGCTACCGAAATCTCCTTGCAGGAAATGATCAAAGTGTACGGAACCATTGCCAACCAGGGAAAACGCCCCGAACCAGTTACCGTGCTGAAAGTCATAGACAGGAACGGCAAAGTCATATACGACTTTAAAAAAGAACTGGCAACCAACCCAAAATTAGGGGCACACGAAGAAGCGCTTACTGTAAACCAGGCCGCCACCATGGTGGAGATGATGAAAAACGTCGTCAACTACGGCACGGGCCAACGGCTTCGTCGCTACGTTGGCTACAACAGCGATTTCGCAGGAAAAACAGGTACCACCCAGGAAAACTCTGACGGCTGGTTTATTTGCTTCAACCCGCGGCTCGTAACCGGCGCCTGGGTAGGCGCAGCCAGCCCAAAAGTACATTTTCGCTCCATGAACTTGGGCCAAGGGTCCGCTATGGCCTTGCCCATCGTCGGCAATTTTTGGTACAATATAGCTACCAAAGGCGGAAAACACCAGAAGATATTGTTGGAGAAATTCCCCACCCCGAAACCAGAAGTGCTGGCCTCCTTAGGATGCCAGCCCTGGATCAGCATATCGCCCGACACTTTCGCCATCCTGACCAATGTGCAGGATTCCATCTTGCGCGATTCCCTGATAAAATACTACAGCTCGGTGCACAAAAAAGATGCTGCGCCTGATGAGACGCCCGGCGGAGAAGGCGGGGACAGCAATATTGAAAAAAGCCCAGCCGAAAAGCCGGAAGAGAACAAGGAAAAGAAAGATGGCCCTATCAAGCGTTTGTTAAAGAAGATGTCGGATAAGGAAGGGAACTGATTTGAGGCGGATGCCCGAATTGGGCTATTTTGTTTTAAAGCATAAAAAATAGTACCCCGCGCTGCTGCACGAGGTACTATTTTTTATAGAAGACCCGGCTAAGTTTGAAAAGCCCAGGCTATTAATCAAACGA
>CAYVPM010000609.1:1276-3390 GCA_964453475.1 uncultured Saprospiraceae bacterium
TGGAGTGCTTGCCGAAAATTATACAGCACCCAACGCGTTCACGTGCCGTGTCAGGCCGCTCTTCAGGTTGGAAGCCTTGTTGCGGTGAATGTTGCCATTCTTCGCCAAACGGTCGACCATGCTGATCACCTTGGGCAAAAATGAGGAGGCCTCTGCTTTGTCTGTCAACTCGCGGAGGTTTTTGATGGCCGTGCGCGCCGTTTTTTTGTAATAACGGTTTTGCAAACGACGCTTTTCGTTCTGACGGATGCGCTTGAGCGCTGACTTGTGGTGTGCCATATTTTTTTACAGCGAAAAATGCTATTTTGTTGAACTGTGAGAGGGTTCTCGATTTGGGCGGGCAAAGGTAGAATTTTCCCGTCAAAAAAGTAAAGGAGCTTGAAAAAAAAACTTTCAATTGCCCAAAAAGCCGAAATTTGCCTGCAAGAGCAGCTTTTAAGCAAGTATCTTCTTAAACTTCGTGCAAGGAACTTTGTTCACACCGTATCTTTGCGGCCGATTTCAAATAAAAAACACCTGCCGCCTTTCCGGCCTTGCTTTCTGAAATAAATAGTAATGACTGATCTCTCTGCCATCTTCAACGCGCACCCTCAATACATAGAATCCCTGTACCAAACCTGGCTGCAAGACCCAACCTCCGTCGAAGCCGATTGGGACGTTTTTTTTAAAGGCTTCGACTTTGCTGCCAGCAATGGCGAACGCGCCACTGCAGGCATTGCCGCCGATGCAAACGTGAATATTGCCAAGGAATTCGCCGTGATGGGCCTCATCCACGGCTATCGCGACCGGGGGCATACGCTTTCTACCACCAACCCCATCAAGCCCCGAAAAGACAGGCAGCCAAAGCTCGACCTCGCCGATTACGGTTTGACGGACAACGACATGGATACCCGTTTTTCCGCCGGTTTTGAAATTGAAATGCCCAACGCTACCCTTCGGGAAATCATAGAGCGTTTGAAACTGGTGTATTGCGGCAATATCGGCTTTGAGTGCACGCACGTTTTTGACAAGGTGAAACGGGAGTGGCTGCGCAAGAAAATTGAGCACCGCAACCTGTCGCCCGATTATGGATTCGAGGTAGAAAAAAAGAAGCGTATCCTCGATAAGATCAACGGCGCTGTAGGTTTTGAGCAGTTTCTGGCAACCAAATTCGTGGGCCAGAAGCGCTTCGGCCTGGAAGGCGGGGAAGCAGCCATCGCAGCCCTGGATGCCATGATAAACCGCGCCGCTGAAACAACTGTACCCGTCGATGAGGTCGTGATCGGAATGGCACACCGCGGCCGTTTGAACGTGCTGTGCAACATCGTCGGCAAAACCTACGAACAGATTTTCAGCGCCTTCGAAGGCGTGAGCATTCCCGATTTGAGCTTTGGCTCCGGCGACGTGAAGTACCACCAAGGCTATTCCTCCCAGGTTTCTGCCCTCAACGGCAAAAAAGTATATGTGAAACTGCTGCCCAACCCCAGCCACCTGGAAGCAGTCAACCCCGTCGTGGAAGGTTTCAGCCGGGGCAAACTGGACGTGCTGTACACCGACGACTTCGACCGGCTCCTACCCATCCTCATCCACGGCGACGCCGCCATTGCCGGCCAGGGCATAGTGTACGAAGGCATCCAGATGATGGGCCTGGAAGGCTACAACACCGGCGGCACCATGCACCTGGTGATCAACAACCAGATCGGGTTCACCACCAGTTGGGAAGATGCGCGCAGCAGCACTTATTGCACCAGCGTGGCAGAGGTAGTGCAGGCCCCCGTTTTCCACGTGAACGGCGACGACCCGGAAGCAGTGGTGTTCGTTTCAGAATTGGCCGTCGAATACCGCCAGGCCTTCAATACCGATGTGTTCATCGACCTGGTGTGCTACCGCCGCAATGGCCACAACGAAAGCGACGAGCCGCGTTTCACCCAACCGAAAATGTGGAAGATCATCGAGCAGCACGAAGACCTGCGCAGCGTGTACAACAAAAAGCTGCTCTCCCGTGGCGACGTGGACGAGCAATTGGCCATCGACATGGCCGCCAAATTCCGCGCCAACCTGCAGGCAAGGCTCGACAACGTGCGGCAGAAACCCCTACCCTACACCTACCAGGAGCCTGAACTTGCCTGGAAAGC
>CAYVPM010000610.1:0-3390 GCA_964453475.1 uncultured Saprospiraceae bacterium
CGCTGATGCTTATGGCCACACCGCCTTTGGCTGTCCCGTCCAGCTTGGTGAGTGCCAGGCAACTGATGGGCGCCACCTCTGTGAAGTGCTTCGCCTGCTCCTGGGCGTTTTGCCCAGTACTGGCATCCAGCACCAACAAAACATCGTGGGGCGCTCCGGGTAAATTCTTTTCAATGGAACGGTGTATTTTTCCCAACTCGGCCATCAGGTGCGTTTTGTTGTGCAAACGCCCTGCAGTGTCAATAATTGCGATGTCACAGTTGTTTTGCAGGGCAAAAGCAGTTGTTTCAAAGGCTACCGCGGCCGGATCAGCATTCATACCTTTTGAGTAAAAATCACAACCAACCCGGTCGGCCCAAATCTTGAGCTGGTCGACCGCTGCAGCCCGGAAAGTATCGGCAGCCCCCAACACGACCTTGTAGCCGGCATTTTTGTACTGGTGCGCCAATTTACCGATGGTAGTTGTTTTGCCGACCCCGTTTACGCCTATCACAAGCAGGACATAAGGCTTCTTGCCGGTAGGTACGGTATAGTCGTCAACATCTTCTGTATTGTTTTCTGCGAGCAGTTCCACGATTTCGTCGCGGAGGATGGCGTTCAGTTCCGTGGTGTTAACATATTTGTCCCTGGCAATACGGGCTTCTATCCGCTCTATGATTTTAATGGTTGTCTCGAGCCCTACATCACTGGAAATCAATACGTTTTCCAATTCGTCCAACACCTCCACATCAACGGTGCTTTTGCCCGCCACAACGCGATTGAGCTTGCCGAAAAAGCCCTCTTTGGTCTTTTCAAGGCCCTTGTCCAGGTCTTCCTTCTTGTCCTTGCTAAAAAATTTATCAAAAAATCCCATAATATTTGAGTTGCTTTCTTTTTAACACATAGACACATAGGGACATAGGACACATAGTAGATATTGGTATACAATCTCCTATTTTGGTATAAAATCTATGTGTCCTATGTCCCTATGTGTCTATGTGTTAAAAAAACTATCATTTAAATCTCCCCATGTGTTTTCCGGACCGCCTCCATGAGGTTGGCTTTTTTTCGCCTTGACACTTCAATGTTGTCGCCATTGTCCATCACCAGATAGCCGCCTTCGCCTTTGACGTAGGTTTTCATAAAATTCATGTTCACGATATGCTTCTTGTGCACCCGGACAAAATTGAAGGAGGTTAGCGTGTCTTCATAAGCCTTGATGGTGCGACTGGCCGTAATACGTGTGCCGCCGGTCAACAGGAAATGTGTGTAATTGTCCGCTGCTTCCAGCCGCACAATATCACCCAGGCGCACGAAATGAACGCCGTCCATGGCTGAAATGCCTATTTTTTCGAATGCATTAGGCGCATTGGGGTTGTATGTCTGTTGCAGGATTTCAAGACGTTCCTTGGTGTCTGAATTTTTATGTCGAATGCGACTCACCGCACGCATCAATTCCTCTCTTTCGATTGGTTTTGTCACGTAGTCAATCGCGGCAAACTCAAAGGCGCGCAAGGCGTATTTGTCGAAGGCCGTAACAAAAATAATGTCAAATGGCACCTCCTCCAATTGTTGGAGGCTTTGGAAGACAAGGCCATCGGGCAGACTGATGTCCAAAAACGCGACGTCGAACCTGCTGTTGGGGTCATCGGCGAGGCGCAGCAAATCTTCATTGCTGGCGCCCGTAGCGACTACTTCGACGTCGGGGCAGTACAATCGGAGGAAATTCCGGAGGTTTTCCAAGCCTTCTGGCTCGTCTTCAATAATTAAGGCACGTGTCAACATGGGAGGAATGCTGGTTGTTTGTTTAAATCAGTGTGCAAAAGTCGGCTTTTCTGGAATGAAAAAAGGCCCAAAGGAAAAATTCCCTCGAGCCTTTTTTTGTATGTCGGGCGCAATTGCTTCAGAACTCCCTGATTTTCAGGCGCATTCCAAACTTTACATCCGTGCAATTATTATATTTTCGGAGACTTTCTACGGAGGTTGAGTATTGCCGGGCGATGTCTTCCAACGATTCGTTGCGCTTAACCGTATGGAATTGGTACTGCTTGATACGCGGGGTTTCAGGCGCAGTGGGCAAGGTTGAGGTTTGTTTTCCGCCCGTGTTGGTGCTTGCGCCGCTCGGTTTTGAACTGGCTGAACTCTGAATTTTCGTTCCACCGCCCGGCGCTTCGATCCTTATAGCAGCGTGCTTCTGCACATATACAGGCCGGAAAAGTTTTAGTGATTGACCTGGGTAGAGGTAATTTCCTTCGAGCTTGTTCCAGCATTTAATATGTTCTCCACACATGCCAAGGCGGTTGGCTAAATCGTCGACACTTACCGTTTCGCGCAGGTTAACGGTACTTTGCCAGTAGCGGCCATCGCCTACATCTGGGCTTGTATAGTTTTCCGGACTCTCCAGTTTGTAATTACGCGCGCTGCTTATGGTGTTCAAGTAGCGGACAAAAGCGGGAATAACGCGTTTTGGAACGACCACGTAATGCCCTTCGGTGGTTGGCGGTACGTAATCACGCTTGAAACCGGGATTCAGTTCTTTGATAACCTGGTATGAAATACCCGTGGCATCAGCTATGTCCCGGAAAGAAATACCTTCGTACACATTTATATAATCCGTCAGTTGCTCGTCCATATCTGGATTGAGCGGATCCAGCCCGTGCATTTGAAAGAAGTTGCAGATATAGCTTGCTGCGATAAAAGCCGGTACATAGTTTCTGGTTTCCTGGGGAAGGTAAGGCTGGAGCTTCCAGAAATTGCGACTGCCCGAACGGCGAATGGCGCTGTTGACGCGCCCCTGGCCGCTGTTGTAGGCTGCCAGCGCCAGCGCCCAGTCGTCAAAAATCTTGTACAGGTCGCGCAGGTGCCTTGCTGCGGCATCGGTACTTTTGACGGGGTTGCTGCGGTCTTCTACCGCGCTGTTTGTCCGCAAACCGTATTCACCGCCTGTAGACGGCATGAACTGCCAAAGTCCGGTTGCGCCGACCCTTGACACGGCCTTTGCGTTTAAGGCGGATTCAACAACTGATAGGTATTTCAAGTCGAGCGGCAAGCCGTATTCCTTCAATTTCTCTTCAAAAAGCGGGAAATAGGTGAGTCTTTTCCCCAGCATAATCCTTGCTTTTTCGGTTTTTAACTGGGTATAGGTTTTTATGTAGCCTTTTACGACACCATCTACCCGAACGTCGAGACAACTTGGAAGGGTAGACAACCTTTCGCGCAATTCTGCGTCAGTAAGCGTAGGTGAAGCGCCACCTTTCGCAACAAGATCATCAGAAATGTCGGCAGGGGCTTCCAAATCTGAAATTTGACCTTCTTCTTGAGAAAAAATAGGGAAACTGAGAAGTACTAGTGCAATCGCAAAACAAAACCGAACGGCATTAATTTTAATCTGCATTGGTGTGAAGGATTTTC
>CAYVPM010000611.1:0-3378 GCA_964453475.1 uncultured Saprospiraceae bacterium
CCTTGACAGAGAGCATCCAGATCAGCATATTCGATGCCCAGGGCAAACTGGTAAAGAAAATGCTGAGTGGTGTCAAACAAGGAAGCAACAAGATCCCGGTAGAGGGCTTGCAACTCCCTAAAGGCAGCTACCAACTAAATTTAAGCAGTAAATCGGGACAAACAACGCTGACGCTCCTGGTAAAATAAGCGCGATAGTTTATGCTGAAGGTTGCCTACTCCCCCATCTACAAATACCAGCTTCCGGAAGGCCACCGCTTCCCGATGGCGAAGTACGAAGTATTGGCGGAGCAGTTGCTTTGGGAGGGCACCCTGTCAGAGGCGCATTTTTTTCACCCCGGGTTGTTGGAAGCCGACACGGCATTGCTCACCCACACCGCCGATTGGTGGGGCAGGATGAACACGTTGCAGCTCACAGAAAAAGAAATCCGGGCCATTGGCTTCCCCATAAACGAAACTTTTGTGCGGCGGGGCCGGCACATTTCCCAGGGTACGGCGGAATGCGCACAATATGCCTTGCAATACGGTTGCTCCATGAACATTGCAGGCGGCACCCACCATGCATTCGCCGACCGGGGCGAAGGCTTTTGTTGTTTCAACGGCCAGGCTGTTGCCGCTAACTACCTATTGCACAACAATTTAGCCAGTAAAATACTGATCGTCGACCTGGATGTTCACCAGGGAAACGGGACGGCCAGCATTTTCAAGGACGAGCCCAGGGTGTTCACGTTTTCCATGCACGGCGAACGCAACTACCCACTGCGCAAAGAAAAATCGGATTTGGACATAGGCCTCCCGGATGGCACAGGCGATACAGCTTATCTGGACATTTTGCGCGCGCATTTGCCCCGCGTTGTCGATGCATTTCAGCCCGACTTTGTTTTCTACCTCAGCGGTGTGGATGTGCTGGCTTCCGACAAATTGGGCCGCCTGGCGCTGAGCCGGGAAGCTTGCAGGCAACGCGACCGGGAAGTGCTTTCATTCTGCCAAAAACACCAACTTCCGGTCACCGTAAGCATGGGCGGCGGCTATTCACCCCGCATCGCCGACATCGTTGAGGCACATGCCAACACATTTCGGACGGCGATGGAAGTCTTTTTTTGAAAAAAAATTATTCTGTTCGGTTTTTTCTGGAACAAAAAGTACCTTTGCAGCCCTGTTTTCAAAAAAAGACATTTTTCAACAAAAAAGGAGTAATTTTATGCTTATCCTCGAAGTAAAAGACGGTGAAGTGATTGACAAGGTGCTGAAGAAGTACAAACGCAAATTTGAAAGGGCCGGTATCCTTAAGGAACTGCGCCGCCGCAAGGCTTTCACCAAGCCATCTGTTACACGTCGTACAGAGGTGCTGAAAGCAGTGTACAAAGAGGACATGTACGGCAACAAGAATGATTGATTCGATAATTAGCTAATTATCGAATTATCAAATTAGCTAATTAAATAAATGTTTTTCGAAGAATCGTTTTTGAGCTATCTTTCCCTGGAGCGCCGTTTTTCGCCGCACACCTTGAAAGCATATCAAAGCGATTTAGAGGGCTTTATCGCCCATGTCGTTGAACACCAATGCCTTAGCTCGGTCGATGAGCTAAGGCATTTGCATATACGCTCCTGGGTAGTGGCCCAAATGGAGGCCGGGCAAAGCCCGCGCAGCATCAACCGCCGGCTCTCCTGCCTGAAAACTTATTTCAAGTTTTTGCGCAAGCGCGGGCTGATGAAAAAAGACCCCATGAAAAAAGTGGTGGCGCCCCGCACGGGCAAACGGCTGCCCGTGTATGTGCAGGAAAGCCAGATGGCAGCGCTTTTTACCCATGTCGAATTTGGGGAAGACTTTGGCGGGCAGCAACAGCGCCTGCTGCTCGAGCTGCTGTATGCCACGGGAATGCGCCGCAGCGAGGCTTCCAACTTGAAAATCAGCGATATTGATGCCGGACGGCAGGTGCTGCGGGTACGCGGCAAGGGCGACAAAGAACGCATGCTCCCTTTTGCGGGCTATCTTTCGGATTTGTTCGACAAATTTTTGGCCCTGCGCACAGCGATGTTCCCCGCCACAAAGGAGCCCTGGTTGTTCCTCAACCGAAAGGCGGAACAGCTATCGCCTGAAAGTATTTACCAAATAGTCCGCAAAAACCTGTCCCTGGTGACGACCGTAGAGCAACGCAGCCCCCACGTGTTGCGGCACTCCTTCGCCACCCACCTCTCCAACAACGGCGCGGAGCTCAATGCCATCAAGGAACTGCTGGGGCACTCCAACCTTGCCGCCACGCAAGTGTACATGCACAACAGCATCGAGCGATTGATCGAAATTTATGAGAAATCGCACCCCAAAGGGGAAGAATAAGCGCATGTTGACGCTTGAATTGCTTTTGAACCCAGCGCCTTATCATTCCAAATAAAACCGCCGGCTGCCCCTACCCTATCCGCAGCCAATACGAACCGCCGTGGCGCTCCACACCCTCCAAATTCGGATGCTTCCAAATCTCCGAAATCATGCTGCTAAGCGGCTTGTCCTCCGAAATGAAATAGGCCGGGAAAATGGTATGATACCGCGTTGGATTTGCCAACATGTTGATTGCCAGGCCGTATTGCTCCGAATAAAAGCGGTCGCACATAAACTGCGGGTAATCATACGGCAGGTAAATATCGTGGATGTGCACGATAACGCCCGGACGCAAGGAAGGCAGTGTCTCCAGGAAAAACACGGTGGCATCAGAATTGGGCAGCATCCGGTGCGAATTGTCGATAAACAGGATATCGCCAGCTTCCAAATCGGCCAGCCAGCTCGTATCCACCGCCTCAAAAGGCTTGCGAATCACTTCATCAGCCAGGTTGTCGATCTCCGCCCTTGGAAATGGGTCGATCGAAATAATCCGGGTATCGAGCTCATGGTCCTGAATGGCTTTGTGCGCCACCTGGGTGGAATTGCCAGAACCTACTTCCACGTATTTATTTGGCTTCGTCTCCGCAATAATGGTGTACAGCGCCATGATGTCGAGTCCCGGCAAAAAGCCGTTGTTCCAGCCCGGCTGGCTGGGGTCCGTCTGGTCGTTCAGCTTTTTTATGCCTTGCAAATTTCCCAACTGCCCCATTATTTTCTGCATCCAAACCGCGTATTCCGCTCGATTGGCATCAACAATATCCAACAAACGCGGATGCGCCGGCAGGCCATGCCCGTACCGGGGCTTGAAAGAAACCTTGTATTCGAGGAAAAGGGTTTGGAAGCGGGGATGAAAAAATTTGGCCAGATTGCGCAGCATACATGTAAGTTGGTTTCCGCTTTCAGGTTCGGTAACTGAAATGCGGCGCAAAGAAAGCGAATAATGGGGAATGGGCGATAATCAAAGCACCATATCCCTTTGAAACACCTGGCCACCCGATTGCA